>JAYGCN010000081.1:0-2649 GCA_046583315.1 Candidatus Hydrogenedentota bacterium | reverse complement strand
TCGTCTTCCCAGGGTTTCTGATCTTCCTTCTTCAGCACGCAGGCACCCAGCACAAGGTTGTCCATCTGGGTGCGCATGAAACACGTGTAGGCCTCCTCGGGCGTACGCACGATCGGCTCCCCCCGCACGTTGAACGAGGTGTTGATAATCGCCGGGCACCCGGTCTTTGCATGAAATGACTTAATCAGGTCATAGTAACGCGGGTTGTCGTGACCGTCTACGGTCTGGATACGAGCCGAGTTATCAACGTGGGTAATCGCCGGTAAGTCAGAGCGAATCTGGGTGAGTTTATCGAAGCCCGTGACTTGCGCTTCTTCCGAGCTCAGCGCGGTCAGTCGATTCGACTTCACATCGACCACGACCAGCATGTAGGGACTTTCCTCGTCGAGCTCGAAACAATCGGAAACGTGTTCACGCAGCACGCTCGGCGCGAAGGGCCGGAAGGATTCACGAAACTTGATCTTCAAATTGAGCGTCGTCTGCATGTCGCGCGACCGTGCGTCGCCCAGAATACTACGCCCGCCCAGTGCGCGCGGTCCGAATTCCATAGGGCCCTGAAACCAGCCCGTGACCCGTTCAGCCGCGATAAGGTCGGCAACGTGATCGGCTAACGAATCTTCCGGCAACCGTTCGTAAGGGATATTATTTTCTTTGAGGTAAGACTCGATGGCATCGTCCGAATAAAATGAGCCCAGATAGCTACCTTTTTGGCGACGCAGGTCAACCACGCGCTCGTTACCCAGCATCTGGTGCCAGATAACCAGTGCGGCACCCAACGCTGTTCCCGCATCACCCGCTGCGGGTTGAATCCATACCTTTTCGAAGGGTCCCTCACGCATCAAACGTCCGTTGGCGACGCAATTGAGCGCGACGCCGCCTGCCAGGCAAAGATTTTTCATGCCCGTCTCGCGGTGCACATGCTTGGCCATAGCAAGGATCACCTCTTCAGTCACCACCTGCACCGAACGCGCCAAATCCATCTCGCGCTGCGTGATTTTGGATTCGGGTTTTCGGGCCGGACCGTCAAACAGCTCGGCGAAGCGATCGTTCGTCATGCGTTGACCCGCGCAAAAGTCGAAGTAGTCCATATTCAGGCGATAGGACCCGTCCTCTTTGATGTCGATCAGTTTCTCTTTGATGACATCTGCGTACACAGGCTCGCCATAGGGCGCGAGCCCCATCAGCTTGTATTCGCCGCTATTGACCTTGAATCCGGTAAAGTAAGTGAAGGCGGAATAGAAAAGGCCCAGCGAATGGGGGAAATTGATTTCATTTTGTATCTCAACCTTGTTCCCGCGCCCGATGCCGAAGGTGGTCGTCTGCCATTCTCCCACGCCATCCAGCGTAATCACGGCGGCTTCCTCGAAAGGAGACGGAAAGAATGCGGAGGCGGCATGCGCCTCATGGTGGGACGTGAACAGTACTTCGCCGTCATACCCGAGCTGTTTGCGCACGGTGCTACGCATGGACAGTTTTTCTTTGAGCCAGGGCGGAATTTGTTGATAGAACGAACGTAGTCCTTTTGGTGCGACGGCCAGAAACGTCATCAGCAATCGTTCAAACTTCAGGAAGGGTTTATCGTAAAAGACCACGTAATCGCAGTCGTTGATACCTACGCCAGCGGACTCAAGACACCACCGCGCCGCATGAAGGGGAAATCGGGGGTCGTGTTTTACCCGGGTGAAACGCTCCTCCTGGGCCGCAGCGACAATGGCACCATCGATCACGAGTGCCGCAGCACTATCGTGATAGAAGCCGGAGATACCCAGAATGATCAAAACGTCGTCCTTCTTTCCTGACCCGTTTTATAGCATGTCCAGCGGGTGTTGACTCTCGAGAACGTCTATCGACATAGTTTAATCGAAGAACGGTGAAATATGATCGTTCATAGCGAAGATTGTCCTTTGGATGAATCAGGCTCTGATGTGGAGTATATCGGATGATTCTACGACTGTCAAAGTGCTGCGGTTGTCATGCATGAATGTCCTTTGATAGGATTCCGCTGAACATTGTAGCCCACGGAGAAATTCGTTGCTCTTTAATTCCTGGATATTTATTTTATTCATTTTAGTCGTGTTGCCGTTGTATTATCGGCTCCGATTTTCTTTGCAGAATCCTTTTTTGTTGGTGGCGAGTTACGTCTTTTATGCGTTTTGGGATTGGCGTTTTCTGATTTTGTTGTGGCTATCGACGCTGGTCGATTTTTTCATTGCGCAGGCCTTGAACCGCTCGCAGGATGCGCGTCATCGCAAGCGCCTGCTCTTTTTGAGCGTTGCGGTGAACCTGGGCATCCTGGGGTTTTTCAAGTACTTCAACTTCTTCGCCGATTCAACCGTGACCCTTTTGAACTCGGTGGGGCTTGAACCGACCTACACGACCTTGCACATCATCCTGCCCGTTGGCATCAGCTTTTACACCTTCCAGACCATGGCTTACACCATCGATGTCTACCGCAAACGTCAGGATGCCATCACCAACCTTATCGACTACGCCGTGTACGTGTGTTATTTCCCGCAACTTGTCGCCGGTCCCATCGAACGCGCACAAAATCTGCTTCCGCAAATCCAGAAACCACGATCTGTTTCGAAGGACTCGTTTTATTCAGGCATCCAACTCATCCTGTGGGGCTACTTGAAAAAAGTCGCCATC
>JAYGCN010000050.1:0-2305 GCA_046583315.1 Candidatus Hydrogenedentota bacterium | reverse complement strand
TGGAACTGCTGGACAACCACTACCCCCTCGAAGACATGACCGCCGAGGGGATCGTACCCATCATCGTCAACACGAACATCCACTACAAACAAGGCATCGCGCTCGACGAAAAAATAGTGTCCGCCCGCATGTGGATGAACTCGCTGGAACGCGCGACGTTCCACCTCGAAGCCGAGTTCCTCATTGGCGACGACCTTCGCTGCTCAGCCACCCAACGCGGAGCCTTCATCGACAAACAAAAGATGCGAATCATAAGAATTCCGCAGCGAATGCAGGACGGGATGGGATCGTAGACTGCCCTTCTTTCTTTTCGGTTGAAAAGAAAGAAGCAAAGAAAAGTCGAAATGATGCTCTGCGCTTCTTCACGCATGTCATCCCGCACTTGATGCGGGATTCTAAACCACAACCAGCAAGACGACGTGCGAAATGTCTAAAATCCGCTCTTCACGGCTGCCTTCAGGAACTGGCGATTCATGCGCGCGATATTCTGCACGGAAATCTCTTTCGGACACGCAGCTTCGCATTCGTACTCGTTCGAGCAATTTCCGAAGTTTTCTGCATCCATTTGCTTGACCATACCCAGCACGCGGGTTTCGGCTTCGGGTTGACCCTGGGGCAACAAATTCAGATGGCTCACCTTGGCGGCCACAAACAGCATCGCCGAAGCGTTTGGACACGCTGCCACGCATGCGCCACACCCGATGCAGGCCGCCGCATCAAAGGCTTTGTCCGCGTCTTCCTTGGGCACTTGCACCGCATGCGCATCCGGAGCCTGACCCGTGCGCACGGATATATACCCGCCCGCCTGAATGACTCGATCAAAGGCCGACCGGTCCACGGCGAGATCTTTCACGACAGGAAAGGCCCGCGCCCGGAAGGGTTCAATCACCAACGTATCGCCGTCGCTGAAACTGCGCATGTGCAGTTGGCACAATGTCGTATCAGTACCCGGACCATGTGCCAAACCATTCACCACGGCACCGCACATGCCACAAATTCCTTCGCGACAATCATGGTCGAAAGCGATAGGGTCTCCCCCATCCAATTCAATGCCCGAATTTACCACGTCCAGCATCTCGAGAAAAGACATATCAGTATCAATACCCTCGACGGCGTAGCGTTCGAATCGTCCCGTTACATTTGCGCCGCCCTGACGCCAGACCTTTAACGTAAGTCGAATCTTTTTTCCCATGACTACTTATAACTCCTCTGCGTGAGCATCACTTCGGTAAACTCCAATGCCTCTTGGTGAAGCTTCGGCTTTTTACCTACGCCCGTATCTTCCCACGCCGCAGCGTAGCTGAAATTTGTATCGTCGCGTTTGGCTTCACCATCCGGCGTCTGACTTTCTTCACGGAAGTGTCCACCACAGGATTCCTTGCGTTCCAAGGCGTCATAGACGAGCAGTTCGCCGAACTCCAGAAAATCTGCAACACGACCCGCGCGCTCAAGCACCTGATTAAAGGAGCCTTCCGAACCCGTCACGGTCACGTTTTCCCAGAATTCCTTGCGAATGGTCTTGATTTCTTTCAAGGCTTCTTTGAGCCCCTTCTCATTACGCGCCATGCCGCATTTATTCCACATCACCAGGCCCAGATCGCGATGAAAATCGTCGACCGTGCGCTCGCCCTTGATCGACAACAGCGAATCAATGCGTTCAGTGACCGCGTCTTCCGCTTCATCGAATGCCGCATCCTCGGTTGAAGTCTCCGCCAGATTCGCATCCGCCAGATAATTGCCCACTGTAAACGGAGCCACGAAATAGCCGTCTGCGAGACCCTGCATCAGTGCACTGGCGCCCAAACGGTTCGCACCGTGGTCCGAGAAATTTGCCTCACCCAGCACAAACAATCCGGGAAGGTTACTCATCAAATTGTAATCCACCCAAAGGCCGCCCATCGTGTAGTGCACCGCCGGATAAATCATCATCGGTTCGATATAGGGATCGGAGTCTGTGATTTTCTGATACATGTGGAATAAGTTTCCGTACTTCTCAGATATCGCATCCTTACCCAGTCGCTCGATAGCGTTCCCGAAATCCAGGTACACCGCCATACCGGTAGGTCCAACGCCGCAGCCCGCGTCACACCGTTCTTTCGCGGCACGGGACGCCACGTCACGCGGCACCAAGTTGCCAAAGGCCGGATAACGACGCTCAAGATAATAGTCGCGCTCCTCTTCCGGAATCTGATTCGGACGACGGTCCTCATCCTTTTTCTTCGGCACCCAGATGCGGCCATCATTACGAAGGCTTTCGCTCATCAAGGTCAATTTGGACTGATAATCACCCTTCACCGGGATACAG
>JAYGCN010000033.1:0-27226 GCA_046583315.1 Candidatus Hydrogenedentota bacterium | reverse complement strand
ATTCTTGTTCAGTATGCCAGTGACCATCTCATAATTGTATCGCGTGTGTCAATACACCGAGTGGTCAGTATGGCGGAATAGTAATTCGGACGCGATGGGACGGTATTGACAATGATGCCTCTATTTCACGCGGGATGTGAGGAACTCTACGAGGTCGCGCAGTTCGTGCAGGGTGAGGAATTCGGTGAGGTCTTGGGGCATGGAGGAGAGATCGCGGAAGCGGTCTTTGATGTCGGATTTTGCAAAGGCGACCTGGGTGCGTGCCAGGCTGGAGCCTTCTGCTATGACGTCTACGATACTGTGCGGATTCTTTGAGGTTTTGAGGCGGGCGAATTCTGCGGTGTCGAGTTCGAGAACCAATGTGTCGGTTGTGTCGTCGATGACGCGTCCCGCGATCTCGTCGCCGCTGTTCAGTTCGATGATCACGTTTTCGAAACCGTCGGCGATGGTGTTGTTGGGGAATACGATGGATTCGAGGATGGTGTTGCGGTCGAGTCGCGATCCGACATCGGAGAGGTCGGGGCCGACTTCGCTACCTTTACTTCTTCCGATGGTGTGGCAGCGCAGGCACTGGGTTTCGGCTTTTTCCATGAACAGTTTTCGGCCGCGGATGCCGTTGCCGCCTTCTAGGGCGGGTAACCATCTGTCGATAGCTTCTTCGTCGGAGAATTTTGCTTCGTAGGCTGTGATGGATTTTTGCACGGATGTCATGGGGGAGGATTTTGCCGCGAGGATGATGTCGGCCTGAATCGGGGCGGGTGCTTTTCCGGAGTCCAGTTTTTTGATCCAGCTGAGCAGCGATTTTTCGGCGGCTTTGCCTTCGATTGTGCCGAGTGCGTTTAACGCGGCCTGTTGTTCAGAGAGTTCGCCTTTGTCGATAGTCTTGGTCAGAATCGGCGTGGCTCTTTTGGGATCGAGCTTGGCCAGTTGCGTCACACCTTCGAGACGAACCAGTGGCGCGTCTGAGTCCATGGCGGCGTCGATGGCCTTGTTGAGGTCCGGAGTTTTCAATTCGGAGAGGGCCTGCAACGCGGCGATACGTACCTCGGAGCCGTGGGATGCTTCCGCGACGATATTGAGCAGATTCGGACCCGTTGCGGAGACGTTGTGCCTCTTTGCGAGGTTGGTTGCGGAGATTTTCACGTTGTTAGAGTCACTATCGAGCAGTCCGGGAATGACTTTGGTGAGAAATTCGGGGGAGATGGTGGAGTCGCGTTTTTCGATTGGGCGCCACATGCCGTTGATGCGGTCGAGTTCGGGGGGTTGTTCCCATTCGATGAGATTGGTGATGGCTTCTTCACGCAGCGGCACGGGGATGCCTTCCATGGCGGCGATTTTGGCGATGGCGGAACCGTTGTCTGATGTGCCGAGGCGGTAGTGGGCGTTCATGACGCGTCGTGCGAGTGCGGCGTTGTTCCAGTCCATCTTGTCGTCGTCTGCAAATGCGGCGAGGGCTGGGTAGGCTTCGGGGACGTAGCCGTCGTGGATGGCGCGGGCGGCTTCGGTGATGATGAAGGTATCGGAATCGTTGAGGAATTTTGTCACGCCGATGTGTTGGAGTCGGCGCAGTGCGAGCAATGCGGTGAGACGCAGTTCCTTGTTGGCGTGCGTAGAATAGTTGACGAGATTTTCTGCTGAGACCGTGCCGAGCAGTCCCATGACGCCCGCGTGACGAAGGTAGGGGTCGTTGCCGTTGTTGGTGATGATCATGGATTCGAGTGCGGCTTGCGTTTCGGCTGATTTCATGCCCTGACCGCCGAGCGCGATGGCGGCGAAGAATCGGGGACGTGCTTCGCTGTCGCTGAGCATGGCGACGAGTTCGTTCTGGCCTGTAGGTTTTGATGCTTCGAGCAGAATACGCGCGGCTTGTGACCGAACTGCGACGTTTTTGTCGGAGAGATAGGGAATTAGTTCGGAGGCCTCGATGTCGCCAGCGAGCATTTGCTGCCAGAGTCCCCAAATGCCGTGGAGTTTCGGGAAGAGTTCGTCCTGGGTGAGAGCGTTCTTGAATGTGGTGAGGCCTTTCGCGCCGTGGTCGGCGAGCTCGTATTGGGCCTCGAAACGAACGCGCATGTCGGCGTGGGACAGGAGTTTCAGGAGTTCAGCGTCGGAACGTTCGGTCATGCCTTCGGCGAGCAGGGTGCGTGTTTCGGCGACGAGGGGTTGTTTGGAAACGCCGGGTTCGGCGATGCGGTAGATGCGGCCTTTCGAGGTTTTGTCCCATCCTGCGACCCAGTCGGTGAAGTAGATACCGCCGTCCATGCCGAAGTCGACGTCGGTGGCGAGGGCTTGTTTGGAGAAGTCGTGGCGGTCGGCGATTTTGAAGCCCGCACCGTCCTCTTCGACTTGTATGGCGTGGATGAGGCTTCCGTTGGGGTCGCCACGGAAATCGCAGAGGAAGAAATAGTTTTCGTAGCGGTCCGGCATTCCGGTGCCGGGGTAGTAGGTGAGGCCGGAGGGTCCTGCGCCAATATTTTGAATGGGCGGCACGAGATGGGCGGGTTGTCCTTCGTGATAGGGATGCCACATTTTTTCGGAGTTCCAGGGACCGCGCGGATTGGGCGTGGTCTGCCATTGCCAGCCGATGGTCCACCCGCTGTCGCCGCCATCGACGATGTAGACCCAACGGGCCTGATCGCCGCCGTCGGAATTGTTGTCGCCGGTGAAAAGATTTCCATACGCGTCGAAGGCGAGTTCCTGCGGGTTGCGTAATCCTTCATGTACGACTTCGAGTCCTGAGCCATCGGGGAAACAACGGAGCACGGCGCCGGTGTCGGGATAGTCGAGCAGTTTGCCTTCTTTGTTGGTGACGCTGAATCCGCGATCACCGATGGTGAAATAGATGCGACCGTCAGGTCCTTTGCGCAGGCCGTGGGAATCGTGACCGAGAAAGTTGATGTGTACGCCGTATCCTGTGCTCAGCGATTCTTTTGAGTCGGCATGTCCGTCGTCGTCTGTGTCGATGAGTTTGTACACATCCGGGATACAGGTGTAGAAGACTGCACCGCGATCGACGAGCAGTCCTGAACCGATGCCGTCAAGTGTGTCGTCGTAACCGTCGGAGAAAACCGTGGCGACGTCGGCGATACCGTCGCGATCGAGGTCGACGATTTGGCGGATGCGATCCTGTTGACCGGAATAGCCCGCGAAATCGGCCCCAAGATTGCGGCGCATGGTTTCGAGGCGTTCTTCGATGGTGCGGTTCGCGAGGTCTTCAACGAGCCAACTGCGGTGTCCGCGCATGTCCGAGACCCCAGCGTGATGACGGAAGGTTTCTGCGACGTAGAAGCGACCTTGATGGTCGACAGTGAAGCTGACGGGGTTGGCGAGCATGGGTTCGGCGGCGAAGAGAGTGACTTCCATGTCGTCAGGTTTCTGGAATCGCCGGATGACGCGTTCGCCTTCGTCGGAGGCTTCGGCTACGGAGGGGGTGTAGCCGGACGGGCCGGTAACTTCAATTTGAGCAAGTGTTTGCGGGGTCAAAACAGTGCACGTGAGCGCAAGGGCAGCCAAAATGGTATATTTCATGGAGAACTCCGTCGTCAAAGGGGGTTAGTGAGGGCGTATTATACGGTTTTGATGGACATGTAAGGAAGAGAGGCATGGATAGTGGACACGAATCGTCTATTATGGACATGCGGATATGAAATTCCAGAAAATGCAATATTGACAGGCTCTTCGTTTTCTTATACACTATCTTACGTGGCGTGCTGCCCTTATTTATTCATATTATTCAAAAGCACGTCCGAGCCTAGAAGGTACATAGCTTTATGAAGATTTTACTAGCCGTTTCGGTGTCGGTGGAGCGATTTCATGTGATTCCGGATATTGGACTGGGGTATTTATCCCAGATGGCACTGGATGCGGGACATGAGGTGGAATTCCTTGACTGCATCCGCCATCACCTGTCGATGGACGATTGGGAATTGGAAGTCGCCCAGCGCAAACCTGATTTGGTGGGAATTAAATCGTATTCGGCGGATCTGGAACCGGTGGCTGAAATGGTCAAGCGGGTGAAGCGAGTATCGTCGGACATTAAGACTGTCATTGGTGGACCACATCCGAGTACGGAAGGGTCTGAAGGGTTTTATCGTCAATTTCCGGGATTGGATTATGCCTTCGCCGGTGAAGCGGAGCCTGGCTGGCTTCCGTTCCTGGAAATGATCGAATCGGGCAATCACGATTTTGAAAGTGTTCCGGGGCTTGCGTGGCTTGAAGCCGATGGAACCATACGCGGAAACGAAAAAGTGTTGCACGACGATTTGGATTCGTTGCCGATGCCGGCTTGGGACATGATGAAGCCGCACGAGTATAAGTGGGGCTATTCGTTCATGACGAATAATTATCCCGCCGCTCCGATGATTTTGACGCGTGGTTGTCCGTACCTGTGCACCTTCTGCGGGTCCTATCTCATCACAGGGCGCAAAGTACGCAAGCGTAGCATCGATGGTGTCATCGAAGAGATAAAGGTACTGCAGAACAAGTATGGCGTGAAGTCGATTGATATCGTGGATGAGAACTTCGTATTTTACCGCGATTATGTGATGGAATTTTGCCAGCGGCTCATTGATGAGGAAATCAATATCGGCTGGAATTGCCCCTACGGTGTGCGTCTGGATCGTCTGGATGCAGAGTTGGTGGCGAAAATGTCGGAGGCAGGATGTTATGCCTTGTCCTTCGGTATCGAGAGTGCTACGAATCGCATCTTGAAAGAGATCAAGAAGGTCCTGACGGTTGAGCAGACGATTGAGAAAGTGAACATGGTTCATGAGGCAGCCCCGAAGATGATGCTACAGGGCTTCTTTATGATAGGGTTCCCCGATGAAACGGCAGACGAAATCGAAGCGACAATCGATTTGGCATGTTCGTTGCCTCTGAACATTGCGATATTCTCGCCATTACGTCCGACGCCGGGTACGAAAATTTATGAAGACTTGGTGAATTCCGGCGTTATCTATGCCAATCTGGATTATGATCCGGAAGGCATGGGGCAACATTACTTTGTTCGTAGTTATTCGCCGGTTGATGATGACACGATGAAGAGCCTGTATCGCAAGGCCTATCAGAAATTTTATTTCCGTCCGAAAGTTATCGCGAGACTGCTGTGGCATACGCGTTCGAAGGCGCAGGCGCGCACGATTTTTAACGGAATCAAACGTCTGATGATGCGTCCGATTACGAAGCTTGATATTCGTAAGCCGAAGTCTGAGGAAGAAGTAGCGGAACTTGCGGGAGCGTCTACGCAAGAGAGTTAGTCTGCACATTTAATTTTGAAACAAAAGGCCCGTCTACGAGTGAATCGTATACGGGCCTTTTCTAGATTATCGCTCCGTCCAAGGGCGATCAAAATATAGGAGTGTGGGCGACTAGCCGTTGAGTTCTTCGATTTTACCAAGAATGTCGGAGGGTGCGAGGCCTTGGTGGATGATATGTTCGGAGAGGCCGCCGGCGCCCAGTTTTGCGATGCCCATGTGTGCGTATTTTGGAGTGAGACCACGTTCGAGGAGTTGCGTGCCGTATCGCATGCCGAGGCCCGTGTTGACGTTCTGGCCTTCAACGATGAGTGCGAAGGGTGAGGTACCGACTTTGGCCATGGCGTCTTCGTCAATCGTGTTGAGGCAGGCTTTGTTGATGAGGCCGACGTCGATGCCGTCGGCGCGGGCTTTTTCGACAGCGTCGAGTGCGCGGTACAACATTTCTCCGTAAGCGACGACGTAGCCAGCGGTGCCTTCACGGATGACATCGTCTTTTCCAGCTTCGAATTTGTAGTTGTCGTCGTAGAATTTTGAACCGTCTTCTTTGAGGACGTAGGGGACTTTCGAGCGGGTGCTGAAGACGTAGCGGATGCCGGGATCGGTGAATACGGATTCGAGCAGGGGTTTCATTTGTCCGGCATCGGCGGGGAAATAGAGTCGTGTCGTGTCGTTTTCCTGAATGCCGCTGTGGGCGAGCCAGATGTTGATGCCGAAGTGGCAGGTGTTGTCGGCCATGTCGTCGACACCGGCGTGGGAGAAGTGGCACAACACGTTGGATTCGTTCAAGCGTGCCATGGTCGCTTCGGAAATGATCATTTCCAGGAAGGCGGAGAAGGTGCTGAAGACACCTTGTTTGCCTTCATCGAATCCGAATCCGGCGGCGGCGGAAAAGTTGCCGCGCTCCATGATGCCGCCGAGTTTGTAGACTTCGGGATGAGCGACGTGGATGTTTTTGAGGCCGGTGGAGCCTTCGAGGTCGGAATCGATGACGAGCACCGAGGCGATGCGCTTTTCCTCGGGAATGGCATCGAGAATGCCGTTCATAATATTGCCGAATTCACCACGGTTGTTGGAGAGTTCGTCGCTGGATCCGAGATAGGTTGCGGAGGAGGAAACTTTTTCCACACTATTGAGCTGGTCAAGCGCATCAGTGAGCCCGTGGAGTTCGAGGTAGGCGACGGCGGCATCTTTGCCGATCACGTCGTGACCACTCGTGGTGCCTTCGACCCCGGGAACGCCGGGTGCCATGGGGCGTTTGTTGACGAGGGCAACGGGGCCGTCAGTAGCGAATGCTTTCTGCATGCGACGGTAGAGTTCGGCAATATCTTCGCCGTCTCCTGTATCAACGGTGAGGCCGTGGCCTTCTAGTGTTTTTGTGATGTCATAGCCGGGCAGGTAGTCTTGCGGATGTCCGGCGATGGTGACGTTGTTGTCGTCGATGAAGAGTTTTACGTTGAGGCCTTGTGCCACGGCAAGGCGAGCGGCTTCGGCGTTGTTGCCTTCTTGCTGGGAGCCGTCGGAACCAAAGAGCACGATGGCTTTTTCGGGATTGGCCATAGCGACGCCGTTGACGAAGGGCCACATGTGGCCGAGACGTCCCGAGCTGAATGCGATGCCCAATTCGGGATCGTATTCGGGATGACCGTAGAGCCCGGAGTTCGCTTCGCGGTAGTGCAGGAGTTTTTCGAAAGGGAAGACGCCGTTGAACGCAGACATCGCGTATTGAATGGCGACGCGGTGGCCGGCTTCGTCGAAGTAGGCGGGATAAACCGAATCGGACTCGCGCATGAATCCGTCGGCGATGAGAACTTCGGGCACGATGCTGTAGGCACCGCCGGTGTGTCCGCCGAGTCCACGTGCACCGGCGACCGCGGTAAAGAAGATGATGGTATCGCGGACGATCTGGATATTCGTATTGAGTTGTTCGAGTGTAGTTTCGTCGAGCTCGGGTTGATCGAGATCGAGCGAGAGCGGTTTATAGCGCGATGTACCAATGGGGAAACTCATGAATTGGGTTCCTGATTCTGGTTTGGTTGCCCTGCGAATGCACCTTTCCCACAGCATGACAGGGTGCACGAAAGCGCAGAGTATAGCATGTTCGATATTGGGGCCGCCAGCTGGGCTCGGGGGTGCTGATTTAAGGGATCGATCGGTGGCCGATTCTGAGGACGGCTTGGGGCGCTACTCGAACTGCGGGGTGTCGGGAATGCCTGTTAGAGATCCAGATCGGCAGTTGGATTCGGTCTCTTTGCCTCCCGTTCCTTCCCGACTTTAGCGTCGTTGATGCCTTGTTCCGCCGAAGCGAGAAGGCCATCGACCGATTGCTTGTCCACGCTGGTCATTGAATCGGGGCTGAGGATTCTCAGGGTGGTATCGACGGCACGGTAATTTCGAATGGCTTCGTCGTAATTGGTGTTCAGAAGTGCATTGTCACCGGCCTCGACGTTCGCATTTGCCAGGTTGATAACGGCGCGAACGGTGGATTTAATATTCTTTTTGACGTCACTAGTTCGTTGTTTTGCGACTTCCGCGAGATCGCGAAATTCGTTATCTACCAGTTCGAGGAATCCCAGCGCAATTCCGTAATCACCGATGGCCGAGCCAAAGTCTTGCGCCAGTTTGCCTTCTTCTGCGCTCTGTATCGCGAGCGTGGCGCCGTCGATGTATTGCTGTTGTTCGGTATACAGGCGTTTTCGATCCTGGATGGCGACGGAGGTATCGCTTATCTTACGAGCCGCTATGGCATTGGTACGGTCAAACTCCAGTGCGGATTCGTAGGAATGCAGCGCGTCGGGCAGGTCGGATTCCAGAGACTCCGGTGTTTTGGAATGGGCGACGTAACTTTCCCCTTCGGAGATGTAGTGGTCGGAGAGAAGACGCGAGGCCTGCTTGCGATATTTTCCCGGTGTGCGTTGGGCTATTTTCCATTCGGTCACGCCGATTTCACGGCTTTCGCGCGTGCCGAAGTGGTAATAGAGGTCACCGACGGCGATATGGGTCTCAATGATGCCGGGATTGAGGCGTTGATACACTTTGTAGGCACGATTGGCATACTCGATGTTTTCGCGGACGTTCAGGAGGTATCCAATTTCATCCACGTAGTACCAGGTGATGGCTTCACGAGAGGGATTGTAGGTGATGCCGGGATCGGTTCGACCGAGAATGGTTTTCCAGACATCGCATACGGCGAGAACAGAACGCCGGAAATAGGTGGGGGTGGCCGCAGTGGTAAAACCCCGCTCGTTGATGCCTCTGCGAAAGTCTTCACGAATGATGACCATGTCGTCTTCGAAGCCCGGACGATTTTTCTTCACGTACTGCGCGAAAGAAGAAATGTACTGACTCTTGTGATCGCGAATGACGACGCTCATGTTTTCACGCGCCCGGTCTTCTATCGCTTGATCGGTTATATCGTGAATTCGTTCTTCGTCATCGGTCCACGGATTCCCGAAGGGTTGCATGGTGTTCCCTATCAGAGCCGAGAGGACGCCCAGGCGATAAGCGAAATGGCTTCCCATACCTTCTTTGCGAATCTCGCGCAGAAGATAAATTTCGTAGCCGATGGCCTCTATCGCTTGCTGGTCGCTGTGAACGGGCAGCGTGTATTCGATTGCGGCGGCTCCGTCGGTTGCACCGCGAAGTACGTCGGCTTCGTAGGAAACGGGACCCGCCTTGGCAACATCATAGATTTCATATTGCAGGAGTTTGTAGGCACTTTGCGCGATTGTCCGACGGGCCAGTGGTCCCCAGGCCTCCGCGGGGTATTGTATTGCGCACACCAAGGCGAGAAGGGCAAGCCGTGTAATACGTGTAGAGAGATTCATCGAAGTTCCTAATTTGTTCGCGCTGTTATTTTCGTCCGGTCCGATGGGGATCGACCGATATCTTTGGATGGTTTGATGCGTCCAATCGCCTACCCTGATTCGGATACGATTCAGTTAGACTGCACTCTAACACTCTAAAAATTACCATAATCACGCATAAACTGTCAATTGTATACCCCGGAAGCCCTCTATCGTATTGCGTTTGTGTACGTGTGGTGAGTCTGTTTACAATGAACGCATAATGCGTAATCTTCTGCCCAAAATCGCCTTTTTTGTAGTGTTTATTGTACTTCTGATTGCTGTGTCTGATGCCGTTCGCCCTGTTCCGGGTGCTGAAAACCGCGAAAAAGTGGTGGAAGTGGCCATTTTTGAGGGGGGCTATGGAATCGGCTGGCACTCGAAAATCGCGGCGGAATTCAATGAAGAACATGCGGATCGGAATATCCGGATTGAACTTTGGGGCGATCCGAGGACTGCGGATATCATCAAACCGAGACTGCTTCGGGGCGATCCACCGGATCTGATTCTGGATGAGCGGCTGCCGCTGTGGCTGTTGATAGGTGCGGACAAGTTGACGCCGTTTACGCAAGCGTTGCGTGAACCCTTGCCGGATTCGGAGGTGCCGTGGGGCGATGAATTTGCGACGGGCATGTTGGATATGTTCACGAGCGACGGGGAGGTCTATGCGATTCCGGCGGCGTATGGATCGTGGACGTGTTGGTATGACAAGAAGATGTTTCGGGACAATGGGTGGGAAGCGCCGAAGAGTTGGGATGACTTTCTGGCCTTGTGTAGGGAAATAGAAAAAACGGATATTGATCCCATCGCGTTGCAGGGCAAGTACGCGATTTTGTATGGATGGAATACCTTTATCGCGATGGTGCAGCGGGTGGGTGGATTGGAAGCGATTAACCGCATCAATGCGCTAGAGCCAGATGCCTATCGACACACGGATGTGATTAAAGCCGCGCGGCTGTTTCAGGAGCTGGTGGTGAATCATTTCCAGAAGGGTGCAATGGCGATGACGCACACGGAGAGTCAGTTGCAGTTTGTGACGGGTAAGGCGGCGATGATTTTTTGTGGGCTGTGGCTGGAAAATGAAATGAAGGCGAATATTCCGCCGGACTTTGAATTGGGTACTTTTGATTTGCCGACGAATCCGGGTTGGAAGGGTAATCCGAAGATGGTGCATGGGCAGGGCATGGAGTTTTTGTTTGTGCCACGGGACGCGCGGTATCCGGACATTGCCTTTGAGTTTGCGCGGTATCTGGTGTCCCGAAAACGTGCGCCGGACATGGCGGAGAGTATTGGCGTGATTTCGCCGTTGGCCAAGGCGACTCCTGCCGCGAGTGTGACGAAGGCTTCGCAGTCGGCGCTGGAAATTATTGATGCGGCGGACGGGATTTTCAACGTTCGGGCGACGATGTTGTTCCCGGCATGGCGTGCACAAGTCATGAATTCGGCGATTCAGGGGCTGTGTCGCGGTGAATTGACGCCGGAGGAGTTTTGTCGTCTGCTGGATGAAGGCATCGTGCAGGCGGTTGAGACGAGCGACCTGAAAATCCCCGCGCATGTGGCGTATGATCCAACGGCGTTTGGGGAGGGGGAATGAATACCACCGAACTAAAACGCATGCGAATCCTGTTCCTGCTTCCCGCGTTCATTTTGTTTACGGTGTTCGCGGCGATACCGGGTGTGCGGGCGCTGATTTACAGTTTGCAGAAGTGGGACGGGTTGGGTGACGCGGAGTGGGTGGGGGACGCGAATTTTCGGGCGTTGTTTGCGGATACGTTGTTTATTGAGGCGTTGAAGAATAATCTGATTTTGATGATTGGCGGGGGCACGATTACGCTGGCTGTTGCGTTGACCTTTGCGTCGCTGATTCATCGCGGGATTCGCGGTGCGGGATTGTTTCGCATCGCGTTTTTCTTTCCGAATATCATCGCCGCGGTGGCGGTGGCGATGCTGTGGTCGCTGATGTACAGCACGACTGAATTCGGCGTGATTAACGGCGTGCTGGGCGGGTTGCAAGATTTGTTCGGCATTGAAGACGGTCCGTTCCCTTTTGCGTTTACGGATTCCAAATATTTGATCTGGTCACTGGTGCCAATGCTGGTGTGGACCGCGACGGGATTTTACATGGTGCTGTTTCTGGCGGCAATGCAGAGTATTCCCGAGGAGTTTTACGAGGCGGCGACACTGGAGGGGGCATCGAATACGCACCAGTTCTGGCATATCACCATGCCGCTGATACGCGAGGTCTTCGTGGTGGGCGTCGTATTTTTTATCATCAGCTCCGCGAAATTTTTCGATGCGGTCTGGGTCATCGAAAGTCAGGTGCCCAATCAGGATTCGCATGTATTGGCGACGGTGCTGTACCAGAAGGTATTCACCGAGTATAACGTCGGCTACGCGGCGGCGGTGGGCGTCGTGTTGTTTGCAATGGTGTTTGTGGCGACGCTGATTACCCTACGATTCTCGCGCAAAGACGCGTTGGAGTATTAACAATGCGCAAGACGCTGACATACGGATTGCTGGGATTCTGGTTGATTGCCGTTTCTTTTCCGCTGCTGTGGGTGGGGTACAACTCGGTGCGCAGTTCGCAGGAGATTTTTGAGAATCCCCTGGGCTTGCCGTGGTTGATGACGGGTTCGCCGTATGCGGATGTGCCGGATCAGCCGACGCCGCAGGAATCCATGCAGGCGAACTTTGAGAGCGCGTGGCTGGAGTCGAATTTTAGCCAGTTTTTCATGAACAGCGTGATCGTGGTTTCGATATCGCTGGTGGGCATACTTCTCTTCGGTTCGATGGCCGCGTATTCCCTCGCGAAAATTCCGGTGCGCGGAAATAGGGTCATCTACCTTTATTTCATCAGCGGCATGATGATTCCGGCGCAGCTGATTCTGGTGCCACTGTTCTTTCAGTTCTCCACGATGTCGGATCCGCTTTCGTGGTTCACGCGGCCTTTCGGCTATGAGGTGCAACTGCATAATTCGTTAACTGGGTTGATTTTGATTTACGTCGCGTTTAGTCTGCCGTTCACGATTCTGATTTTGACAGGCTTTTTCCGTTCGTTGCCCGGTGCGTTGCGGGAGTCGGCGATTCTGGACGGGGCGAGCGAGTCGACGGTGTTTTGGCGAATTATGCTGCCGCTGGCGCGTCCGGGATTGGTTACGGCGGCGATTTTTAACTTTATCGGATTGTGGAACGAATATTTATTCGCGTTGATTTTTGTGAATACGCCGGAGAAGAAAACGTTGCCGCTTGGACTGGCTTCGGTGTCGATTCAGGCGCAGTACAAGACGGATTTTGGGTTGTTGTTTGCCGGTCTGGTGATTATTATTGTGCCGACGTTGATTGTGTATATGTTGCTACAGCGGCAGTTGACGAAGGGGATTACGACGGGGGCGTTGAAGGGCTAACCTACCTTTTTCTTGGGAAAGAAAAAGGTCCTGCCGGATGGTAAATCGCCAAAAAGAACCGATACGCTGCGCTGTGCAGTTTGTCCATTGGAAAGGTGTTTAATGTCAGAGACGACTTGGTTTGGGGTTGTTGAGGGGTTTTATGGTCGTCCTTGGACGGCTGTGGAGCGTTCGGAGTTGTTCGGGTGGATGAATGATTCTGGGACGTTGTCGACGTATATGTATGCACCGAAGGATGATTTGTTGCATCGGGGGCGTTGGCGGGAGTTGTATGCTGATGCTGAGGCGGATGCGTTGCGGGATGTGATTACGCTCACGCGGTCGAAGGGTATTCGTTTTGTATATTCGATCGCACCTGGATTGGATATCCAGTATGCGTCCGACGACGACCGGGCGAAACTGGTCGCGAAAGTGGATCAGATTGTTGGTCTCGGATGTACCGAATTCGCGATATTGTTTGATGATATTCCGGAGTCTCTTTGTGAGGACGATGCGAAACAGTTCTCTTCTTTCGCCCAAGCACAGGCAGTTGTGTCGAATTTTATGTTCGAGCATCTCAAGGCAAACGTTGAAGGGGTCACGCTGCTCTTTTGCCCGACGACCTATTGTGGACGCATGGCTGTGCCGGATGTTCCGGGTGATGCATATTTGAACGAATTGGGCGGCGCGTTGCATTCGGACATCGGGTTCGTCTGGACAGGCCCGGATGTGCTAAGCGAGACGATTTCGGTTGAATCAATTCGGGAACTCGCGACGGTCATCCAGCGTAAACCGGTAATCTGGGACAATATCCACGCGAATGATTACGACAATCGCCGGTATTTTGCCGGACCGTTCGCAGGGCGTCCACTTGAGTTGCGAGACGAAGTGCTGGGTATCCTCACGAACCCGAATTGTGAGTTTGAGTTGAACTACATTCCGATTTATTCGCTGGGACATTATCTTGCCGCGGAAGACGAGTGGGATGCACGTGCGGACTACCTGGAACTGTTACAAGGCTTCAAGGCGCGACACGGATTTACCTCGGCGGATGCAGATGAACTCGATATTACGTTGCTGACCGACTGTTTTTATCTCCCCTACGAACACGGTGCGACGGCGAGGGCGTTTCTGGAATTGATCGGCTTTCTGTTCGCGAACGACGTGTCCGATTGGGGCGATCGGTATGCCGAGTTTCAGAGCATCGTCCAGCAATCGAGCCACGTGCTGGATGAGCTCAATAATATTTCGAATCGCGAACTACTCTACGCGTTGTACGGCCCGGTGTGGATGTTGCGCAAGGAGTTTGGGTTGGTCGCTCAGATTCTGGAGTGGAAATCGAAGGGGGCCGAAGGCGATTGCCGTTCGGTCTATCATCATTCTGCGACGTATCGGGGCGCGATGTCCGATCACCTGCAGAGTTTCTTTTATATGACCAAAGACGATGTACTGAATCCGAGGTGACACGGTGCGGTATTTAACTCTTTATCTGTTTCTTCTTTGCGTGACGACTCACGCTGTCGAACCCGACTTCTCCGGCATGAGTTATCTGGACAACGGCGAAATTCGTGTCGGAGTGAATCTGGACATCGGCGGCGCGATTACATGGCTCTCCAAGTCCGGCAGCGACGAGAATATCGTGAACAGCCACGACTGGGGACGGCAGATTCAGATGTCGTTCTATTCCGGGCCGATACCTTTTGAACCCAACGGTAAGAAGCCAAAGGAGCACTGGAAATTTCTGGGCTGGAATCCGATTCAGTCCGGCGACACCTACGGCAATCCGTCTCGCGTCACGGACCACGAGAACGATGGGAAGAAAATCTTCGCGGAATGTACCCCGATGCACTGGCCCTTGGACAATGAGGCGGCCGAGTGCCGATTTGTGGTCATCGTCAGGCTTGAGGGAAACACGGTGCAGGTGCAGTCAACGCTTTTTAATAAACGCAGTGACAAAACAGTGTACGCCACACGGGGTCAGGAGTTGCCAGCGGTGTACACAAACGGATCGTACTATCGGTTGTTTAGCTACGATGGTGAGGAACCGTTTGAGGGTGAATCGTTACGACGAATCACGAAGGTGTGGGACAGCAGTAAGTCACCTCAAGAAATGGAGGGCGGCCCCTGGGATCATTGGTATGCGACGGAGAATTGGGCAGCCCTGGTAAACGACGATAACTTTGGCTTGGGTATTTATTCGCCGGGCACGTATTCCTTTGTGGGAGGGTTCGCGGGAAAGCCGGGCTCGAGCGGTCCCAAGGATGCACCGACCGGATATATCGCTCCGACGCGCCGTGAAATACTCGATCATAATCTCATGTACCGGTATACCTACACGTTGATTGTGGATACGTTGGGCGGAATCAGGAACACGGTATATGAACTGGCTTCTGATCGAAAGCCGCCCAGCTATACCTTTCTCAGCGGACTCAGCAAACGCCAGAGTTGGGTCGTGGAGGATTGCGAAGAGGACTGGTCACGGAACGGATTCTGGAGTATATACCCGAACGGAATGAACCCGCAACTGATCGGGCCTGATTCTTTCTGGGAGGCATCCGAGGTGGACGCGATCTGCATTCGCGCGGCGTTCAATACGGGCACAACAATAGCAACGTTGCAGTGGGAAGGATTCGGGGATGGTTCTGGCGGATCGGTAGACTTTCCGATCGTGTCAGATTGGCGTATGCGGGACTACACCGTGAATCTGAAGGGGTTGGAAGGATACGAGGGGACCTGCAAGCGCCTCAGCTTCAGCTTTATGACCGATAGTGGTGCCGGACGTGTCATTGTTTTCGAATCAATCGATTTTGAGTAGCGACTTGGATTGGACAGTGCCGGGTTTGGGTGTTATCCTGTTGATTGGTTTGCTATTCAGGTGAGGGCAGGGTTATGAATATTCGGTTTTCCGTGATTGTTATCGGGTTGTTGTTCGGTGCGTCTTCTGTTCATGCTGCGGATTTTCCGGGCACGGGTAAGGACAAGGGCAAGACGGTTATTTACCGCGATACGTGGGGCATACCGCATATTTATGCGCCGACGGATGAGGCGGGGTTGTTCGCGCAGGGCTATGCGGTGGCGCAGGATCGGCCTGAGCAATTGATCTTGAATATTCTTGCCGGGATTGGGCAGCTTTCGGCGGTGGCGGGACCGGGTGCGGTGGATAATGATCTGCGCTCGTACATGTTTGATCATTATGGCGTATCGAAGCGGAACTTCGACACGATTAAGCCTGTGGTGCAGGGGCATCTTCGCGCATTTCGCGATGGCATCAATCATTTTTACGCAACGAATCCCGAGAAGGCCCCGGTGTATTGGCAGGGTCGCGAGGTGGATGAATATATGCTGATCGCTTTCGGCCGATTGTTTTTATACAACTGGTCGATTGACGAGGCGTACGAAGATCTGGAGCGCGGTGGAATCGAGGAAGGCTATGACAAGGTATCGCGCGGCTCGAATCAGTTCGCGATTTCGCCGGAACGGTCGGCAACGGGTAATGCGATTTTGGCCATTGATCCGCATCTGTCGTGGTCCGGATTTTCGCGGTTCTGGGAAGTCCGAATTCATGCAGGCGATTTGCATGCGAGTGGCGTGACCTTGCCGGGTTCGCCGTATATCGGGCTGGGACATAATGCTGACCTGGCGTGGGCGATGACGACGGGTGGTCCGGACACGGCGGATGTGTATGCGTTGACGCTGAAGAAGGATGACCCTACGAAGTATGAATATGATGGCGCGTGGAAGGATATGACTTCGAAGGAAGTGACGTTGCAGGTGCGTGGTGTGGGTGAGCAGAAGCACACGCTTTGGTTTTCGCATCACGGACCCATCATTGCGATGCGGGATGGGAAGGCCTACGCCGCCGCGATGGCGTATGCGGACATGGTGGACACGTCGGGCGCGTGGTATGAGCTGAATTATGCGAAGGATTACACGGGTGCGGTGCGCGCGATGGATACGTTGAGTGTGTTTCCGCAGAATGTCATGGTGGCGGATACGTCGGGCAATACCTATTTTCAGCGCACGGGTCGTGTGCCGGTACGTCCTGAGGAATTCGACTTTACGGTTCCGGTGGATGGATCGACGAGTAAATCTGAGTGGAAAGGGATCCATCCGGCATCGGACCTTTTGCAAGTGCTGAATCCTCCGCACGGTTGGATGCAGAATTGCAATATTCCGCCGGATGTGATGATGCCGAACAGTCCGTTTCAGTTTGACGACTATCCGCATTACATTTTCAGCGGGCCGGGCTACACCTACCGACGATTCGGCGATGCGATCAATGGATGGACGAATCAGCGTGGTGCGCGCGCGGTGCAGATGTTGTCCTCGGATGACAGCGTGACGGTGGATGAAGCGAAGGCGATTATTAATGATATCCGTCCGTATCACGCGGAGCGGTGGCTGGAAGTATTGCGTCGAAGTCATGAAATACTGGGACAAAAGGACCCGTTAAACAATGATGTTGCGTATCAGGCGGGCATCCTGGGCATCTGGGAATGGGATGGCGAACTTCACCGCGCCTCAAGTGCCGCGTTGAAATATTATTATTGGCGTGAACAGATAGCAAAGGATGTACCCAAGGCGGAACAGACGGAATTCTACAACTCGATTGATGACTGGATGCACATCATCGAAGGGCGTGCACCAAAAGATTTACCAAATTTGGATGTCTCGGCCGAGGCGATGGTATTTACCTTCAGTCGGGCGATGAAGCGGCTTCGACTGCATCACGGATCGATTGATACGACATTTGGCGAGCATTTTCGTGTGGGACGCGGAGAACATTCCTGGCCGGTGAGCGGGGGGAGTTTGTATGAATCACGGACGCTTCGCAGTGTGAGTTACACCCAACCGAAGGCGGATTATACGCAGTGGGGACGTGGTGGTCAGACCTCGACGCAAATTGTGGAGTTGAGCAAACCCATCAAGAGCTGGATCTATATTCCGCTTGGCAACAGCGACGACCCGGAGTCGCCACATTACTCGGATCAGGCGGAGAAAGCCTTCTCGAAACGCGAACTGAAACCGAGCTGGTGGACTCCCGAGGAATTGAAGGACCACATCAAGTCGCGCACCGTGCTGGATTATAAGGGTTAACCCTTCAGGTGTTCGTCGAGGAATTTCAGGACGGCTTTGTATCCGGTGATCTGATTTTCCTTTTTGCGGAAGCCGTGGCCTTCGTCGGGGAAAATGATGTATTCGACGGGCACGTCGTTGGCGCGCACGGCTTCGACCATTTCGTCGGATTCGACCTGGAGCACGCGGGGATCGTTCGCGCCTTGTAATACGATCATGGGTTTTACGATGTTGTCGGCGTGGAAGAGGGGCGAAATTTTTGTCAGGTAGTCTTCCTGGGTGAAGGGGTCGCCGAGTTCTTTGTAGAGTGAGTTGCGGGCGGATTCCCACCAGGCGGGAATGCTTTTGAGGGTGCGTACCCAATTGGTGACGCCGAAAATATTCACGCCGACTTCGAATTCTTCGGGACGAAACGCGAGTGCCGCGCAGACCATGTAGCCGCCGTAGCTTCCCCCCATGATGCCGATGCGTTCGGGGTCGACGTAGCCCGTGTCCACCAACATTTTCTTGCTTTCTACGCAGTCGTCGAGGTCCGCATCGCCGTGTGCAAGATCATCGAGGCCAAAGAAGGTTTTTCCGTAGCCGCTGCTGCCGCGGTTATTGATGCCGAAGACGACGTAGCCGTGGTTGACGAGGTATTGGATGGTGGGATTGTAGCTGGCGCGGGTCTGCCCGCCGGGTCCGCCGTGTACGTAGACGAGCGCGGGGGCTTTATCGGTGGAGGTGGCCTGATGCGGTCTATACAGGATGCCGGGTATTTCGACGCCGTCGTAGGAGCTGAAGCGTATGATTTCCGGTTTGACGAGGTCGTTGATATCGATGCGTTCGGAGAGACGGCGGGTGAGTTTTTTTACCCGTTCGATCGCGCCCAACTTGGCGTAGTAAAGATCGCCCGGCGTCTTGCCGTCTTGGGCGTAAAGGGCCACAGCGGTGTCGTCATTGGAGAAACGCACGGAGGTGATGCCGGCTTCGGGGATGGTGGGTAGCGGGCGAAGCTTTCCGGTCTGATTGTCGATGATGCGGACCTTGGAAATGGAATCCTCGTTGATGCCGACCACGGTGTAGCGACCGGTTTTGGATACGCTGGCGTATTGGACGTCCCAGTCGTAGACTTCCATGACCTCCGATTCTTCGGTTTCCAGATTTTCCCGAACGAGATAGAGAAATTCACGGCCGCGATCGGTGAGGACGAGTATATTCTTGCCGCTGACATCAAAGGCTTGTGGGCTGCATACAGCTTCCTCCCCTTCGTGTTTCGCGACGCGTTTTGTGGTGCCGGTTGTGCGGTCATGAACGACGGCGTAACTGTTTTTGCGCGTGTCGGGTTCCTGCAATGCGATGTAACGCTTGTCCCAGGAAATGTCGGCAATGTTGTATCCGGTATCGTTCTGGAAAAGCATGGTCTGGCTGTAATCGCCGATCGATATTTCAATAAGGTCGAAGTATTTCGGGTCGCGCGCGTTGGAGGTGATGAAGAAGGACTGTTCGTCGTCGGCCCATCCCAGGAAGGCGGCTTTGACTTCATCGCCGGGTGTGAGATCGCGACCGCGTCCATCGGGGTACTGCGCGAAGATGTGGGTCCGTTCGTTGCCACCGCGATCTTTACGAAACAGGAAACGTTCGTCGTTGGGGAAGTAGGATACGGCGAAAACCGATTCGGTGGTGGAGGTGGTCAAGGCTTTTTGCGGCGATCCATCAACGGGAATGGAATAAACGTTGAAAATGCCGGATTCATCGCTGCTGACGAGGATTTTTGAGCCGTCGTGTGAGAAGGATGCGCCGCCGATGGAGATGGTATCGAAGAAATCTTCGATGGTGTATTGCTTGACCTCCCGTGCGTGGGTTGACCAGGAAAATGTAAGGGTTATCAAAAGAAGAATTGCAAACGGTCGTGCTTTCATGAACTTTCTCCTAGTTGTTTTTGTAAACCACGCCATCTTTCATTACAAAATCGATGTCACGCAGGAGACGGATATCAGCCAAGGGGTCTCCTCGAACAGCAACGAGGGCTGCTTTTTTGCCAACTGATACGCTACCAAGTTCGTCGTCAATGCGCAAGAGTTTTGCGCCGCCCATTGTGGCCGATTGAATGGCTTCCATGGCGGGCATGCCGGCTTCGACCATTAATTCGAATTCTTTGGCATTCATCCCGTGGGGGTATACGCCCGAATCGGTGCCGAAGGCGATGATGACCCCGGCCTTGTAAACGCGTGCGAAGGTTTCCTGGATGAGCGGGCCGATGGTGGCGGCTTTGGGGCGCACGACGTCGGGGTAGTAACCGTCTTTCTTGGCCATCTTCCCGACCCAGTCTCCGGCGGTGATGGTGGGCACGTAGACGGTACCGTGTTTTTTCATGAGACGAATTATTTCTTTGTCCATATAGGTGCCGTGTTCGATGGAGGTGACTCCGGCGAGGATGGCGCGTTTCATGCCTTCTTTGCCGTGGGCATGCACAGCGACGGTGAAGTTGTAGTCTTTGGCTGTTTCGACGATTGCATTAAGTTCTTCTTGCGTGAACTGGGGGTTCTCTCCGCTTTTCGCGAGACTGAGTACGCCACCAGTTGCGGTGAGTTTGATGAGGTCAGCACCATTTTTGTATCGATGGCGCACCGCTTCACGCGCGTCGTCCACGCCGTTGACGACACCCTCTTTGGGGCCGGGGTCGCCTTTGAGTTTCGCGTTGCGCCCGTTGGTGGGGTCGGCATGACCGCCGATGGTGGCCAGAGATTTTCCGGTGGTGTAGATGCGTGGTCCAGTGGCCCAACCTTTGCCAATCGCGTTGCGCAGGGATACGCTTGTTACGCCGTCGTCGCCGAGATCGCGCACGGTAGTGAATCCGGCCATGAGGGTTTTCTCGGCGAACATGGCGGCGCGCAACGCGATTTCTCCATCGTTCATAAAGAATGACTCCGAGAACGATGCCGGTGTGATTTCTTTGGTCAGATGGGTGTGCATGTCCATGAGTCCGGGCATGACGGTGGAGGATTTAAGGTCGATGACTTTGTCGCTACTGTTCGGCGTAACGTAACCATCGGTTAGGTCAACAAACTTGCCGTCGGCGATGCGAATGGTGATATTGGTACGCACCTCATCGCTGAGTCCATCGATGAGGCGTCCGGCGTGAACGAGCGTATCGGCCATGGATGAGCCGACGATCAAGAATGTTGCTAGAAAGGCTAAACACTTGCTCACGATAATTATCCTGTTTAACTATATGGCTTTCCATCGCGCAAGAATGTCGTATAGTACCACGCCGTAGGCGGTGGCGACATTCATCGAATTTTTGTAGCCGAGCATGGGGATTTTGACGACGCTGTCGCAGTGGCGCATGACGCGGTCGTTGATGCCGGTGACTTCGTTGCCGAATACAACGGCGACGGGGGTTGGCCAGTCGAATAGGGGCATGGATACGGCATCGTCGGTGACTTCGATGGCGACCCGATGGATGCCTTGGTCGCCGAGTTCGCGCAGGGCGTTGGTGGTGCGTTCGTGATAGGTCCAGGGTACGTATTCAAAAGCGCCCAGGGCCGTTTTTTCGAGTTTGGGGTGGGGAGGATGCGCGCTCATGCCGCAGAGGTGGATGTGGCTGACGGCACCGGCATCGGAAGTACGGAAGATGGAGCCCACGTTGAAGGCGCTGCGAATATTGTCGAGCACGATATGCACGGGATTACGCTCGATGGGCGGGCGTTCGTCGTGCGGTGTAATTGAGTAATGAGGTTCGCGTTCGGTCATGGCATCTGAATTGGTCAATTTGGGTCAGGCTTGCTACGAATGAGTGGCATACTATAGCATACGAATCTAACGAAACCTCAGGGGGATCGGCATGGCCATACTCAGCAAAGAACTCAGTTCGAAGGCAATGGTTCCGGTATGCCGCCAAATTGCGACGGCGTATGAGGCGGGCATTCCGATTATCGATGTGCTGGAGAAGGTTGGGGAGCAACAGAGGAACTCGTCGGTGCGACGTGTTTTGACTACGATCGCTGACGACTTGCGGCATGGGGACACCTTGGCAGAGGCCACGAACAAGCAGTCCGAATCGTTGTCGCCTCTTTTTGTGACTCTGCTGGCCAACGGTGAGCAATCGGGCAAGCTCGATCAGATGTTGAACGAGCTTGCGGATTATTATGAGGACAGGCTGGCGATGCGTCGCCAGGTTGCGAGTGCGCTGGCGTATCCGATGTTCTTAGTCGTCATCTGCTGGTTTCTGGGAAGCTTCGCCTTGGGTATGGTAGAAGTTGCGCTGGATGGCCTGGACGGTCGTGGCGGCGGTATTTCGGGAATCAGGGAGTATTTTAGTGAGTACGTTTCTTTCCAGATACGTGCCATGATTATTTTTGGGCTGGTCGCGGCGATTGGTGTCGTCCTGTCGCGCATGGGCGCGTTGGGCTGGATTGTGGGTCTGGTCACGACCTTTGTATGGCCGCTGTCGGTGGTAACGCGCAAGTTGAGCCTGGCCCGTTTTTTCAGGAGTTTTTCGTTGATGCTCAGCGGCGGTCTTGGTATGGTGCAATGCATCCAGCAATCGGCCCGGATCGTTTCAAATCCCTATATTGCGAAGGATTTGATGCGTGCGATTCCACATGTCCGTCGTGGCTCGACCTTGGTCGAAGCGTTTCAGGATTCGAAAATGCTCACACCCTTGTCGCGGGAGATGCTGGCCATTGGAGAGCAGTCGGGTAAGCTGGAGTATCAGCTTGGCAAGGCGGCGGAGTACCACATGAATGAGGCCCAACATGCCATCAAACAGGCGGTCGGGGTATTCACTACACTAATTATGCTGGCGGTCTTTACCCTGATAGGGGGTGTCGTGATATACTTCTACTCCAGTTTGTATGGAGGAATAGCGGATGGGTTGGGAATCTGACCAAGAAGAAGTGAAAGAAGAGCGGGATCGTTCCAAGTGGATACTATTGGGAATCCCGGGCTTGGTTGTGGTGATGATTGTGTCGTTGCTACTCACGAATGAGCGGAAGCAATACAACTCGGTGGCGCACGTGCAGCATATACTTAAGCTGGTGCCCGAAGGTGACGCGGCGGCCCGTGAAGCGGCCTTTGAAGAGATTCTGGAGATTAAACGTCAACTCGATGCCGGAGCCGATTTCGGCGATTTGGCCCGGGAGCATTCGGATGATGTTTCCAACCGGGACAACGGTGGCGATTTGGGTTGGTATGAGCATGAAGAGACGGTGCCTGCCTTCGATTCTTACATCTGGATCGGGGAGGTGGGCGTGGTGAGTGAGCCTATTGAGACGGCTTTTGGCTTTCACCTGATCAAAATTATTGAACGTAATATCTCCGACGCTGAATTGTATGAAATTAACCTGAATAATCGCTTGAACGAAATAAATAAGTAAAATTCGTGAACGCATTTTTGATTTCGTTGAATGGTCTAGTGAAACGATCCCTTGGAGCATCGGTGTGAACCCTTTTTCTGCATTGGCTGAACCCATATTGGCCCATTTTCCTGATCTGGAAGCCTCGGATTTGACTTTCGGGGCGTCTCCAAAACTGGAGGTGGGGGATGTGGCGCTGCGCACCTTTATCGCGGCGAAGAAACTCAAAATGCCACCTCCGCAACTGGCGCAGGAGATTGCTGAGTCGGTTTCGTTTGGTGACGACGTCACGAGTGTCGCGGCCGCAGGTCCATACTTGAATTTCAAGTTGGACCGATCGGGCATCGCGCGCATGGTGGTGTCCAGTATATTGGAGGAGAAGGAACTCTACGGATCGGCGCATACCGGTGCGGGCCAAACCTTGCTCATTGAACACACGAGCATCAATCCCAACGCGAGTCCGCATGTGGGTCGTGCGCGAAACGCGATGTATGGGGACAGCCTTGTCAGGCTGTTTCGCTTTGACGATTACGACGTGGATGTTCACTATTATGTGAACGATATCGGCAAACAGATTGGGTTGTTGGTATTGAACACAGCGGATAAGCTGGATTCGATGACTTTTGACGACGTTCTGGATGCCTACGTGGAGGCGAACAATCGCGCCAAGGAAGATGAAGCATTTTCGCAGGCGGGTTACGACATGCTGGCGAAAATGGAGGAGGGTGATCCCGAGGTGGCTGAGCAATTTGCTCGAGTTACTGACTTATGTCTTAAAGGGCAGACCGCCGTGCTGGCGCGACTCGGTATTGGCTACGACACCTTCGACAAAGAATCAAAATACTTGAATGATCCGCGTCTCGATGAAGTGTTGAAAGCGTTGGACGAAAAGGGTGCCTCGTTTATTGATGAGGACAATCGCTTGGTGGTTGATTTGTCGAAGATCGGTCATGACCGCGATGAAGGACGTTATTTCGTGCTGCGTCGCGGCAACGGGAGTTCGATGTACGGGTTCCGGGATCTGGCGTATACCATTGACAAGATGGAGCAGGGCGCGGACGTGAATTTGCAGGTACTGGGCGAAGATCACAAATTATATGCCGAGCAACTGAACTTAATTTTGAAAGCGGCAGGCAAGGATTCCCCGGAACCGATTTACTATGCGTACATCCTGTTGAAGGATGGAAAAATGTCCACGCGCGAGGGACAAGTGGTGTTGCTCGAAGACTTTCTGGATGAAGCGGCGCGGCGTGCTCAGGAAAAAGTGGATGAGCAGTGCGCGGACATGACCGAAGAAGAACGTCAGGCGATTGCGAACAAGGTGGGGATTGCGGCAGTACGTTTTGCGATTCTGCGTGTAAACCCGAACAAGAACGTCATCTTCGAGTGGGAAACGAGCCTGTCATTCTCCGGGGATACGGGGCCATATGTGCAATATTCGACCGCGCGAATCAATTCCATCTTGCGTAAATATGGCGAGGCACCAACAACAGAGATCAACGACGATTTCCCGCTGACGGCGGATGCGGAGTGGATGCTGTTGACTCATCTTGCAACCTTTAGCGACATGATTGAGGCGGCATTGACAAATCGTAACGTGGCGTCCATCGCGACCTACGCATTGGAGACCGCGCGACTGTTCACCACGTTTTATCATGAGTGTCCGGTGCTCGTGGCTGAGACCGACGCGTTGAAACGTGCGCGTATTCAGCTGTGCCAGGCCACGTTGCAGACCCTGACGAACGCCCTGAGCATTCTCGGCATCGAGCCGCTGGAGCGGATGTAGTCAGTTTCCGTTAGGTCGGAGTGCAGCGAGTTTGTCGGGATTGGGCACGGTATAAATGGTCTGAATGTGGCCGTCTTGAATGGCGAAGGTCGTTACGCTGGACGGTTTGTCGCCCTCGTATGCCACGAGTCCCTGTGTACCGTTAATGATTCGCGCTTCCATTCGATAGTTTTCCGGTCGAAACCGTTTCATCAGACCATGAATAAAGCGGCCGATATTGACGGCGCCGAATATTGCCCGTTTATTCGCGATGACTTTACCGCCGTGGTCGGTGTAGAGAACAGCATCTTCGGCAAGGATGGCTGAAAATCGGTCCATGTTTTGCTCCTGTGAAGCAGCTATGAATTCGGAAACGAGTCGTTCATGCTCGGCGGGGTCGATGGCGTGGCGGGGTTTGTATTCCTGGATGCGATCTTTGGCCCGTTTGACGATTTGGCGGCAATTGGCCTCTGATTTTTCGAGCGTGTCGGCGATTTCGGAATAGGTATAGCCAAAGACTTCCATGAGGAGAAAGGCCGCGCGTTCGGGTGGCGCCAGATTTTCGAGTAGTACGAGGAAGGCTGTTGAGAGCGACTCTGACAGTTCGTCGTGATTGGTGGATGGTGTATCGACGTAGGGCTCCGGCAACCAGAGGCCCTCGTAGACCTCGCGGGTTTTCTTGGCGCGGCGCAGATGGTCGATGGAAAGGCGGGTGACCACCGTCCTTAAGAATGCGATTGGCGTGTCGATGGTTTTCGCGTCGGTTGTGTCCCAACGTAGATAGGGTCTCCTGCACGAGGTCCTCGGCGTCCATGACGGTGCCAACCATTCGGTAGGCGATGCCGAAGAGCAGTCCGCGGTGTTCATTGAAGGTGTCAGTTTTGTTCATGCTATCGCGTGTTTCTCGTCGCGTGTTTTTTGTGACGCTGCGGAACCAGTGCGCAGAGGTCGTCGGTTTCGATTTCGAGCGGAATGTTGATCAGATTATAGTAGTTTTCGGCGGCGTTGACCACTGTAATTTCCACGATTTGGGTGTCGTTGTACTGTTCCTGCAATTTCGCGAAGGTAACATCGCTGACATCTTTGTTTTGGTTGATTTCTTTGAGGTAATCAAGGGCTGCGCGTTCGGCTTCCGAGAAGAGGGAATTTGTATCGTATTCGTGGAGTGCGTTGGCCTTGTTCAGTGGCAATTCGTTTTTTAGGTCCATCGCGCGTCCAATGTCGACACAAAATGCACAATTGTTCAGTTGGGCCGTGTGTGTGCTGAGCAAGAATACGAATTCAGGGTCTAACGTGGTGCCTTTCGCCATGAAGGTCTGCACGGCGTGACCCAGTTTGATGGCGCCGGGGCAACGAGAATAGACGACTTTGATGGGTGTGATGACTTTTCCGAGCATTCGCTGGCTCAGCGAGTGGGCGACGCGCATGGTGATACTGTTCGGTTGTTCTATTGGGGCGATTCGCATGATGTGGTTCCTCCGTGCATCGTTTAGTACAATGACGCCCGGCGATTGCATTTCGTGACACGGGACGTGTGAGCCAATGAATACAGCATTAAACGGAAGGATTGAATTTAGATGGAATCGGTTGAAAAGGTACACGAGAGCGTTCAGGAGTATTACGGTCGGGTATTGCAGGGGTCGGATGACCTGAAGACGAATGCGTGTTGCAGTCTGGATACGATACCCGTCCATATCAAACGCCTGTTGAAGGATATTGAGCCGGAAGTGTTGGAGCGATTCTATGGATGCGGGGCTCCTGTGCCGACAGCGCTGGATGGTTGTACCGTATTGGATTTGGGATGCGGAACGGGACGGGATGTGTTTTTGGCTTCGCGTCTGGTGGGGCCGAGGGGGCATGTGATCGGTGTGGATATGACGGACGAGCAGCTGGAAGTGGGGGAACGTTGTCTGCCGCGTCAGATGGCGCGTTATGGGTATGCCGCGTCGAACGTGGAATTTCGCAAGGGCTATATCGAAGACCTGAAGAGTATCGGCATTGAGGACGAATCGGTCGATGTCGTGATTTCGGATTGCGTGATCAATCTTTCCTCCAACAAGGAAGAAGTGTTTCGCGAAGTATTGCGTGTATTGAAGCCCGGCGGCGAGTTATATTTTTCGGATGTGGTGTCGGACCGTCGGTTGCCCGAAAATTTGATGAGCGATCCCATTCTGCTTGGCGAGTGTCTTGCTGGCGCGATGTATCACGAAGATTTTCGCCGTTTGATGTCGGTGCTCGGATCTCCCGATGTGCGCGTGATGTCCACGAGTCCGATTACGATTAACAATGCGCAAATTGAAAAACGCATCGGCATAGCGAACTTTACTTCGGTCACCTATCGGGTGTTCAAGTTGGATAGCCTGGAAGATCGCTGCGAGGATTATGGGCAGGTCGCGTATTATCGAGGAACGCTTCCCGAGTACCCTCATGTTTTTGACCTCGATGACCATCATCGTTTCGAGACGGATAAACCGATGCTGGTATGCGGGAATACGGCTGCGATGGTGCAGGACACGCGCTATCGCGGGCATTTCAGGGTCGACGGGGATCGCTCGAAGCATTTCGG
>JAYGCN010000346.1:0-10829 GCA_046583315.1 Candidatus Hydrogenedentota bacterium | reverse complement strand
ATGCGAAATACGTGCCGGGCGGCGAAGAGCTCTACGTCATGTGCGGCGATGGCGACGGCTATGTGAAGGAAATCATCGGCGACCTGCTCGGCAACGGTTACGAGGGCGGCATCTCGATTGAGCCGCACTTGGCGGCGGTCATCCACACCGGCGAAACGACTGATCCGGCGAAATTGTATGAATCCTATACCGCGTATGGACGTCGGCTTGTGGAAATCGTGGATGAAGTGACAGCTACGTAAGCGAATTGCATCAAATACCCAAATGAGAAGGGGCGCGGTAGACTTGGTCTACCGCGCCCCGTTTTCGTATTGCTTAGGTCGGATTAGTCGTCCGAAGAATTCCGCATAACGATGCCGGAGTGTCCAGCAGCATCTTCGTCGGCATTGGTGAATGAAATCCAGCCGAAGAGCATTTCTTCGTGTGTGGCTTCACCCCAGCTAACCGTTTCGTTTGGATCGGGGTTGCTGGCGTTGTCGGCTGAATTATCCCACCAACCGGTCAGTTTCACTTTCGTGCCAGCCGGTACTGCTTTGGGTTCCTTAAAGCGGTATACGGTCTGCCAGTTAAAGTCATACTCCGGCACACTCAACAGCACTTCTTCAGTACCATCAGGATAGAAGAGTTCATAGAGCACTTTCGTACCGCGGTAGTGCATGTGCGGCATCATGCCGTTGATGAGCGTATCTTTCGAGAAGGTATACTCAGCGCCGTTTTGATAGTTCGCTTCACCGGCCGGGATATAAATATCCATGGGTCCGAGCGGATGCGTGGTGAGCACGTGCTCCGGCACGTATCCTTTGGGATAAAACTTTACGCCAAGCGAGGACTGATCCCACATGCCCGTACCGGGACCCGGCTCTTTATGGTAATGCATGTTCCAGACGTATTTCTGACCCTTTTCCGCTTTGGCGCTGTAGCCATCACGGTATACGGAAGGAACATTACCCGGAGCGATGCCGCCAAAAGGACGTGCGATGATGTGGTGCACGACTTCACTACCAGGACGGAATTCAACGGCCTTGATCCAGCGATCTTCATCCATGGCTTCATCCGGAATCTTCGCAGAAAAATACTTTGTCGCGTCGAGCAAATCATCCGGCACGAAATAGGGTTCTTTCATCTGAAGAATCATATCGGGTTCGCCGATCTGCCAACCGTCAACATTCGGGAATTCCCTAGGAGCTGGCGCATCGGAAGGAATACCGCGAGCAGCACCTTGCTCAACCCAGGAAACGATGGTTTCTTTATCGGCATCGCTCAGGCTTCTTTCATTCAGGAAAACGCCGGTGTGCTCAGCCGCAGCATCCCAAGGAGGCATCGCGCCCGTCGCAACCGCCTTCGCCATAGCTTTGGCCCAGGGACGTGCTTCTTTATAGTTAGTGAACGCCATAGGGGCTACCATGCCGCCAAGATTGTTACCTCCCGCGCGGTGACACTCAATACAATTTTGCTGCAAAATCGGTAACACGTCTTTTGTGAACGTGACCTTTTCCGCAGCGCTCGCCGAACCACCAACCGTCATAACCCCGACAGCGGCCAGCGACACTCCCAGCAATTGCTTACCTGCCAACATGGCTAACTCCTTCTATGTTTATAATTAGATTAGTTAATCTCTTCAACACCAACTATTCTAGAAGTTCCCCATCAAACTGTCAAGTTTTCCAAAAATAAGACCACTTATCTCAAAATAGGGCCATTTTCGTTCATTCGACATCGTTTTTCTCGGATTTACGGGGTATTTCTGAAACTCTGGCACCTTGCAGCAAGATCCGCTCGTCATCGTGCATCTTGTGAGAAGAAATTTTCTGATCCCGAATTCGAAAGGTGTATCCCGTTTCCTCTCCCGTCTTGATTGACAGATCGACCCACCACACTCTAAATTTATACCCTCGATACCCGGCCCACCCCGTGGTAAAGGTCAATTCCGTGCCAGCGGGCAGCATTTGGCTCTCGGCGATCTCCTGGTAGAGCTCGTATATTTCGTCCGTTGCGCTGGGCGTTCGTTCGACGATCCACCCCCGAATAGCGGCAACCACTTCGGAAGAGGTCAATTCCGGTTGTGCATTTCCAGTAGGATTCCATTGGGCTTTCGCGTTGAATTCCTGGACGGCTTCGCCTAATTCGATCGTTTCACTGGCATCAGCATGGGCAGCAAGTGTAATGACGATTGTCGCAAACAACGACATGGAAACACGCGTGAATAGTGACATCTGAATGCTCCTATTTTCGGACGGTTTCGTAGATTTCGCCGTAGCAACACATACACTATACCAAATACCTGCGATTCGTCAAGACCACTTAATCTGCTACAGTAACAGCCAATCCGCAGCTCATTCACGGAGCCATCAAGCCTGCCTAATTCCCGATTGTGATGGTGCCGCCGTTGGAATGGATGGTGATGGGGGTGGTGATTCTTCCGGTCCAGGTGGAGGTTTTTGTGGAGGACGCGCCGTTAATGTGGATTTTGCCGCCGTCGCGCAGGACGTTGAGCGCGGTGGTGATGTTTTTGCAGGGCGCGGAGGCTGTTCCGAGTTCGTTGCCGTTCCACGCGAAGTCGACCCACACTTCGGTGGGCACGATGGTGTCGTCGTTGGGATCGGCTCCGGCGGCGATTTCTTGACCGTCGCTTACGCCGTCACCATCGGAATCGGCGTTGCGTGGATCGGTGCCGTAGAGATTTATTTCGTCGAGGTCGCTGAGTCCATCGCCATCGTCGTCGGCGTCGAGGTAGTCGCGTATGCCGTCGCCATCCAGATCCGACCATTCATCGGCACCCACATCGATTGCGCCGCCGAAGGGTCGTGCGTCACCGTCGAAATCCTCACCGGGCACGAATACATTGTTCGATGTTCCGGTATTTTTCGCTACCGAGTTCGCGCGAATATGAAAGTCGCCATTGGGTGCATCCACGAAACTCGGCGCGCCGCTCAACGTGCCGCTCACGCTGGACAAGGCGTTCAACGCCGCTGCGCCACTTAACGAGCCGCTTCCGTAATCAAAGTAGTCGCCGCCCGTGTTTGCGTTGAAGAGGCAGCGCACGAGCGTGGCATCCGACGCGGCATCGTACTCGTAGATAGCGTGTTTGGCATGCCCGTGCAGGATGCTATTCGTTAACACCGGATTCGAGGCATGCACGAAAAGTCCGCCGCCGATACTGCCCGAGGTGTTGCCGCTCACCGTGCAATTCGCCAGGACCGGGTTTCCTTCGTTAAGATAGATCGCGCCGCCATTTTGGCCCGCGTGGTTGTTCGCGATGACGCAATTGATGAGATAGGGAGCCGAATCGATTATGCTCAACCCGCCGCCGTGATAGGTCGTCGTATTTCCGGTGATGAGGCAGTTCACGATCCGGTTTGACGCGTTCGCATTGCGCACATAGACGCCACCGCCGTGAAAATTGTTGCCTCCTGTGATGGTGAAGCCGTCCAGCACGGCGTTCGTCGTGCCGTACATCAACACGGCCGACGTGTTGAGCCCCGAGGCGTCGATGACTGTTGAATTTTCGCTTGGCCGACGATGTTCCAACTCGAATTCTCCACCCGCGAAGCCGCCGTAAATCTTCACGCCCGACTTCAGCGTAATCGTCTCGTTGTACACGCCGCGCGCCACCCAAATCGCGACACCCGCACCGACCGAATCAATCGCCGACTGAATGGAACCCGTCGCATTCGCCCAACTCGCCCCATTGCCAGCACCCGTCGCAGAAGGTTTCACATACACCGCCTTGGGAAAGTCCAGCGCGTTATTCGGGTCCGTCCCGAATAAGTAAATCTCTTCGAAATCTCCGAAACCGTCGCCGTCGGTATCCGTCTCGAGCGGATTCGTAAAGTGAACGTGCACCTCATCAAAATCATTCTGCCCATCGTCATCGGAGTCGCCCGAAAGCGGATTCGTCGCGAAACTGAAGATCTCATCCCAATCACTCAACCCGTCCCCGTCGGTGTCCGCATTATTCGGGTCCGTGCCATACCAATTCACTTCATAATAATTCCCAATTCCGTCACCGTCATTGTCCCCGCCTGTGAACTCGTACGCGCCGATGTCAACATGATTGCCCTGAGGCCTCAGTATGCCATCCAGATCGTGATCGGGCGCACCGTCGTCCAACCCGGCATCGATTGCGGAGGAGTATTCCGTTAGGTGGTAGTCGACGATTTCGTATTCCTCGTCGCCTTTGGAAACGGCCTTGCCAGAAAGACCATCTACGGTAACACTCGTCTCGGTGTTACTCAAGATTATTCCACGATGAACATATCCTCGATCAAAGATGAGTAACTTTCCAACATGTTCATCAGGCGTGAAATTCGAATCTGAATCAATAAACGTGGTTGTTATTTCTACTTCGTCTTCGATCGGTAGGCTAGTCCAGGTTCCAACAACCTTTTCCTGGAATTCTGGAGCAGCATCAATATTTCCGGAAGAGCCAGGCATCATATTGAAAGACTCAATGTTCGACGTAAAATTGCCTAGCATTTTCTCAGTTCGTCCAGAAAAAAGTGAATTGTTAAAAGTAAATTCTTCGTCCACAATATCCCAATTTCCAATAATCAGCCAGGACATGATGTTTCCGAACAGACAATTGGATATGTCTATCGTATACGCTACGCCGTAATCGGTACGAAGGTTTATGATGCTTACCGGATGGTCCGCCTGATTAAAGTCATCCCGTATCGTACCATCGACAATGGTGCAAAATTTCAGACTTAAATAGTCATGCCCCTCTTCAACTCTATTAATATCAAATAGAGAAAGGCCTGCATTCCCGCTGAAGTAACAGTTTTCAAACTCCACTTCTGAATCAGTAAAATTGTGATACCAAGTAGTGTATGACAACTTCGTTGGAACAAATACGGAATCTCTTATTGTCGCCTTGGTACGAAAAAATAAGAACCCCATGTTTCTTCCTGTATAATTACAATTTGAAATAATCAGATCGCTTCCATATGCCAACATCGCATAGGAAGCATATGCTCTGGAATCTCGAAATGAGCAATCGGATATAGTGGAGCCCATTTCCAAACCATAAATGTTGTTGCCAATATTTTCGAATACGCACGTGTTAATCTTGGGCGCAGAGCCAAAGGCGGCAAGCGCGACATCCAATTCGCCACTGAATCGGCAATTCAGAACGCTGTTACTTGAATCGGAGTCAAATGCGATAAAGCCGAAGGACTTTCTATCGTGGGAACTTGAAAGCTGCCCAGTTAGTGTTCCGGTGAGATGAAAACCATCAAGCGTGGCACCGATGACGTCACGCATGACAACATTCACTCTCGAGAAATCCAGACTATCAATTGTCGCAATATTTTCTTCCGTGTCGCGTTCCATGAAACGTGTTTCATCTCCCCTGAATCCGCCGTACAGGCGCGCGTGCGATAGAAAGTCTACGACCTCGTTGTAGTTTCCAGAGGATACCCACACGGGTACCCTTGCTGACGACGAGAGTCGCATTGCCGTACCAATATAGGGCATTGCATCCTGCCAGGATGTTCCTCTTCCGGTCCCACCAACACTGACGTACAGCCGATCCAGTTTGCTGGCCGAATTGCGTGGATTCTTTCCGATCTCTATTTCGAATCCGTCGGTAAATCCGTCTCCGTCGCTGTCACTGTCGATGAGGCTCGTCCCTATCGCCTGCTCGATCCCGTCCCAAAGACCGTCATCATCCGTATCCGGATCGTTCGGATTACTACCGTAGATTGCGATCTCATCCACATCAGTGACTCCGTCGTTATCGTCGTCTTCATCCAGAGAATCGACAATGCCGTCTTGATCCGAGTCGCCCATCCCCCATTCAAACGCACCGATATCCACACTGTTGCCGAAAGGACGTGCATTTCCCTCGAAATCGAGCGACGGAGCACCATTATTGCTACCCCGATCAATCGCCATCGAGCGTTGTCCCGGACGAAGATCATAAATCTCGTACCGATCACCAGCAGAGACTCTGGGCGCATCTACGAACAGCATACTCTCTAAGTGCGGTGGGTATCGATCTACAAAGGTGGGAGATCCCGGCAGGTTGTAGTCGATGAAGTTGAAATTGCTCGCTACCGTAAGAGTCGTTTCAGTGTTTTCTATGATCAGCGCGCCCACTGAAAAACTGGTGTCCACTCTGAGATAGTAGGTGTAATCACGTTTGGGCAACACAAATTTCCCAACCAATGAGCCGGGAATAAAGGAAGCTGTTGAATCGGTCAATACATTTACAACATTGTAGAATCCATCCGCGCTCGTTTTAATGGAAGGTGATGTCCAGCTACCCGAGTCGTATCGTACAAAGTGTGGATTACCTGATACGTTTCCGGAAGCGTGAGGAAGCGCATTGAGTTCGGCCGGACCACGCAAATATCTATCCTCTTCAATATCATAATAGTCGCCCAGCAGGTTGTTGTAAAACAAACAGTTTTCAAGGCTAATATTCTCACGTCCGAAGTGTTCGCGGATCGCAACATCGCTACTTTCTGAAAAAATGCTATTGCGTATGACGATTGTTCCGGATTGCCCCCGAATGCCGCCATGCTCGAATACGCAGTTAGAAAACAGAACATCGCTATCGTTATTAATGAAACTCGTTTCCCAGTTTCCTCCCGAAAATAGACAATTGATTACGGTAAGAGAGCCGTCAGTAGAAACGAGCAAGGTGTCGTTCCACGCCCCCCAGTGTTCATTCGAGGAAAACGTGCAACTCTCAAACGTCGGTCCGATATCGGGAGATACGCCCAGATTGATTACTCTGTTAGGGCCTGTAAATGTTGAGCGATGAAATTGCGGCGAGCCGGATACCGAAATGCTGGTCAGAAACGTGCAGTTTTGAATTACATTGCTGGCATCGCATGAAAAAACGTCTGTTGCGATACCGGCAGGATAGGCAAAGTCACGTCGAAACCGAAATCCATCCACCGTCAAATTTGTGGTCCCGTCGACACTCAACCCGCGCGCTTCAGTGATATGAATCGAAAGATCGCGCGCCGCCAAGATAGATTCGCTTCCAATGAAGCCACCGTACATCTCCAAGTCCGAAACGGGAATGACCATTTCTTCATACACGCCCTGCGCGACCCAGATTTCGTCGCCGGGGTTGGCGTTGTCGATGGCGGTTTGGATGGAGGTGTAGGCGGTGGACCAGGTGGATCCGTTTTTGGAACCCGAAGTGTTGTCGATGTCCACGTACACAATCGCGGCGAAGGCGGACGGGGTGAGCAGCAGCAACACGATGCATACGAGTAATGATAGAAGTCGATGGAAAACTGCACGGCGAGAACTGTCGATGATTCCCCGGAAACGCATCATAAGTAATGAAGTATTTGCGCGCATACTCAATCCCGCCTTAACATACATAAAGTTTTAACGTAACTCTAGGACTTAGTGTATTTGTTATTACGTAAAACTGCAAGCTATTTATTTATGCTAAAAATACGAATAATTGACACTGTTGAGCGTTCAATACCCATTGTTTCGTGGAGCAGATAATTTCGTCATATTTACGACTGCGACGACGCGCTGCAACGGATCGGATCTATACACATAGAGGATCGGGGAAGGGTGGGGTACCGATAATTAGGGCTAAAGAGGCATGCCCGGGGCTATTGTACTTTTCCCTCAGACAGAGGTACGCGGGTCGCATGGAGGTCGATTTTACGGTGGAGCGTGAGGCCGGTGACATTGCCTTGGGTATCGAGTGTGAAGGAGAGTTGGCCACGGTCGGGCTTAATGCGAAAAAGTGAGTCGCCCTCCGCGAACAATTCGGCTTCCGGTTGGCCGGGATTGATAACGCGCAATTCGTCGCCCCTGCGTTCTACCCGGAGTCGCACATCTGGTGCACCATCGGGAACGTATTCGCCAACGTAGCGATCGAGAATATCGTTTGGCAGACTGACGCGCGTGTCGAAGGTTGTCCGTTGCTCACCTTTTTTGATGCTGCGCAGTCGGGGACTATTCTCGAACAGGGTCCGCATTTTGTAAAGCTTCTTCCCTTTCTTGAGTTCTTCGGCCAGATCAAATTCTACAACCTCGTCATAGTTCGCAAGATTGTAGATAAACATCTTCCGATTTTTGAGATCGTATACTGTGGAGTAGCTCGTGAATCCCCCGGGACCGCGCTGATGAACCGAGTTCATCACGGCGGCCATGGTTTCCAGAGAAGCATCGGATCGTTTCGCCAACACCTGCTCGACACGCACGAATCGTTGATCGCGATAACCGGATTGTTCCAATCGGTCGTTCGTGACAACCTGATGATCGCCTTCAATGTGTACGACGGACAATCCCTTTTCGGGCAGCCAGGTGATCACGGCTGAGTCGCCAGTGGCATCGGCAAACATAATTTGAGAATTGGCAAGGAAAGTGCAGTTCTGACCTTCGAAATAGCGAACGGCTTGCTCAACGGTCGCGCATTTGTTCATGATGATTTCGATGAGATTATCCGGTGTGGGTTTGTCGGGATCGGGTTTCCATGCCACCTTCTGCAGCGCAGCCCCATCGAAGCTCAAGCCCTTCTCATTCATGCTGCCCTGCGCGAAGTCGTCGTCGAAGCCAACATTGACGCGGCCATAGTTCCCATCGGATGGGGGTACAAACCACACAACGCCGGGCAAGATGTAGTCCTCATTATTCCCCATCAACACCTGGCCATCCCGAACGACCGTAAAAATGGAGCACGCCTGTGCCTGTGGAACCAGCAAGACGCAACAGGACAGTGTAAGTAGTAGACGCTTCAAAATCAGTCTCCGTTTCTACGCACTATACAGTGAATTCTTGCCGCCATCAACGGGGCCTGGGGATGACGCGGTCCCAGTTGAAAGCGGGATGCTCGGTGTCCATAAGTTTGGGAATCAGTTCATGGCAGAGCTTCATGCCATTGCCGGAGTTGGTCATGACAATGGCTCCGTTTTTGGCGTCGCGACTCTACACGACGAAGGACATGTAGCGGCCGCCGTTGTTGCCCCAGTGCCAATAAGTGTCACTGGAGGAGGATTGTTGTATTCCCCAGCCGAGGCCCCACGCGATATTCTCGGCGGCGGTGATTTGCGGAGTCAGCATCGTGTCCATTGTTTTTGAAGCCAGCCCGAGAGGAGTACCTGCATCTTGCTCTAAGAGATTCTCTACGACTTTCGCGTAGTCCACAGCGTTGCACACGAGACTGCTCGCCGCGTTTGCTTCGGACATTTTACCGCGACCGGACGCGCCGGTGTTGAGATGCCCGTGCGCGAGTCGCGTTTCGTAATCGTCGCGCCACACGAGGCTGGCACTTTCCATACCCAGCGGATCGAAAAGGTTTTCCTGCATATATTCCTGCAACGGTGTATCAACAATTTTCTCGACAACGCGTTGCAGTATCACGAAGGCCATACCGGAATAGGCGTATTCCGTGCCCGGCTGGAATCGTTGGCGCACAGGTCGGCGACTTGAGTGCCAATTGGGAAGTCCGGTGGAGTGGGACAAGACGTGCTGTGCGGCGATCTGCCTGAATCGTTTCGGGTCGGCGACGTCGTGATCGGATTTGAGATATTTTGCTAGGGGTCGGTCGAGTTTGAGCGCGCCATCTTGCACCAATCGCATTGCGACTTGGGCCATCAAGGGTTTGGTTAGGGATGCCGCTTCGAACACGGGCGCATCGGTCACGGGTGTGTCGGTCTCAGTATTTGCAAGGCCGTGCGCTTGTCGATAGGTGAGCTGTCCGTTCGTCAGTATCGCTAGGGCGAGTCCGGGGACTTCGTATTCAGCCATGAGCTTTTTGATCAAGGAATCATGGTCGGCATTGGTGGGGGGCTCGGAGGAGCCGGTCTGATGTACGCCTGCTGCAACCAACGCGCTCGACATGGCGATAAATGTTCTTCGTGTGATTTTCACTATATCTTCTCCTACTGGTCTGCTGGATATTTGGACTCACACCGGAGCATAAGGGTTGCATTTATGAAGAGTAATCTATGGTTCAAATCGCTTCATGAATTCGGCCGCTTCTTCGGGGTACGCGGCAAATAGGCGTCGTACGTAGTAGTCTCGCAGTGTATCGCTTCCGACTTTATCGCAGAATTCTACGGCGTGCGCCAGATGACTCAGGTGATCTTCTTCGCAGGATTGGTACAGGAGTTTCTCGACGACCCGCGGATCCTCCTCGAGATAGGCGAGTGCTAAAAGGGCGGATAATCGATAGTCTTCGTGTTCCGAATCGACCTCCTGCCAGAAATAGGCTTTTGCTTCGTCGAAGTCCCCGATTTCCAAATACCTTTGGCCGAGCGAGAATGCACTTGGGTCTATCCCTGAATTCAAACCCGGTATGGCGCGTGTTATCCTCGTGGCGCTCAACGTGAGGCGTGCCTCCCAGTAGTCGCGGTTGTCCATCTCGGGAATCATTTCCTGAAGAACGCTACGATCGGGCACACGTTCGAGGGGCGGCGGGCCATCTTGTGGTAGCGTTTCGGGCTCGTGGGAGTCTGTCTCTGAAAGTTCCTGTTCTGGCGAATCGATTTCAGGTTCAACATCAATTGCGGTCTCTTTGTGAGTCGGCACGTCCAGCTCCATGAAATGATTCCGGATCGCGATCGCCTCGGATTCATGGCGACTCTGCTGAAGGTTGATGGTGGTAGTCACGAGAAGTATAGAAAGGAGTAACATTCCGCCCGCAACGAGCATGATTCGCTTGAATGTTTTCATCGTCTAGCGTCCTCGTATTCGATCACGGTTTCGTGGTACTACGTCCAGTTTCTCAATGGATGTTCGCGTTCTACGAGGGGGAAGTCGACGCGTTCGCGGGTGACGGCGGCTTGCCAGACGGCCTGGATCATTTCGTGGGCGTCGCGGATGGCGTGGAGGCTGGTGAAGGG
>JAYGCN010000298.1:0-1941 GCA_046583315.1 Candidatus Hydrogenedentota bacterium | reverse complement strand
CAATGTGGAGAAGTACCCGGCGGCCACGTTGAAAATATACGAAGTCAAAAAGACGAAATCTGGTGACACCTACACGGCCAAACTGGATTTCGACCTGCACGGTGTCAAAAAGACCTTTCCAAAACTCGAGTTTAAAGTTGTGCAGAAGGATCCGGTGAAAGTAGAGGGGGTATTTACCTTTAATCGGATGGATTTCAAGATTGGAAAACGGAAGAGCTTGAATCCCATGTCTATTACCGAGGACATTCCGATTACATTTTCGGTGACGCTTCCCTAAGGCACTTTCCGGATCGAGGCCGCCGCCGACTCGATACCTTCAATACGGTTGAGGTATGATGCACTTGGTGCAGTCGTAGCACATCTGAACTTTTCGGCAGTCGGGGACAATCGAATAAGGAATCATCAGGGGATGGGAGAGTCATTATTTGGAACAATCATCGCGCAACTCGTTCGGGTCCTGCGTTATCCTGTCGAACCGAACGAGCGCATATTCCTTCTGTATCTGCTGAGCTCACTAATTTTTGCCGGCGGTGCCTACGTCTACTCCCCGAACTTCAAAAGAGACCACGGAGACAACCGCAACCGATTCCTCGGATTCTTCGCCTTCCTGTTTCCGAGAAAAGTATGGGAACATCCTTCCGCCTGGGTCGATGTGAAATACTTTATCCCTCATCAGCTATTGCGCCTGTGGATTTACACGGATTTTCTCCTCGGATTCATTTTGTTGGCCCAAACCGGCTGTCTTACTACGCTGCAATTTGTGACCGGTAGGGAGGTCGTCTATGCGTTGCCCGCCGACAACATTCCGCTCGTCCTGTCGTTCGCGCTGGTATCTCTTTTGTTCGTGGACTTTGTCGCCTTCTTCATCCACTATCTTCAACACAAGATTCCTGTCCTGTGGGAATTTCACAAAATTCACCATTCTTCCGAAGTCTTACACCCTTTAAGCAACTATCGCGAGCATCCCGTCGACAATGTTTCCTACGCCATTGCAACTGGGTTTGCGACCGGAACGGTAATGGGCATGTTTCAGTTTTTCTCGGGCGCGCAGCCGCTGGGTCTAATCGTGCCGATTGTGGGTATCGGCTTATATGCCTTCGCGTACAATTTACTTGGATACAACCTGCGCCATTCACACATCTGGCTGCGATGGCCGGGATTCTTGGGCTACGTTTTCGGCTGCCCGGCGCATCATCAGATTCATCACAGTTGCAAACCCGAACACATAGACAGAAATTTCGCGTTCATGCTTCCGGTATGGGATGTGCTGTTTGGCACCTACGTATTGCCCAATGAAGAACCCGAAATGGAAATTGGATTGGGTGACGACACCGAGCGCTTCTACAAGGGCTACTTTTCAATCTACACACGCCCATTCATTGTGTTGTTCAAGCGCTTCACGAGTCGAAATCAGACCGATTAACCTATCGGCAGGCGTGTATGGCTGCGTCAAGGCGTTCCAGAAATCGTGATCGATCCTTCTGGTTGAACGGCGCCGGACCGCCGCCCATCACGCCATTTTCTCGCAATTGAGACGAGACCTCCCGACTCGCCATGGCTTCCCCGATGGATTCTTCGGTAAACACACGGCCTTTGGGTCCCAATACGTAGGCCCCTTTCTCCACGCATTGCGCGGCAAGCGGAATATCCGCCGTGATAACGATTTCATCCGCATTGACATGGTCTACGATCCAATCATCGGCTTCATCGAATCCGTCGCCGACTTTCTCAAGATGAATATTCGGGTCATCCGGTGTCCGCATCCACGAATTCGATACCAGCGTTACCGGGACGCTATAGCGTTTCGCGACCTTGTAGATTTCATCCTTCACCGGACACGCGTCAGCATCCACATATATATGGGTTTTTATCAACTCAGCCATGATTCATCCCAGACACGCCGATCAGCGCGCAGACAACCAACGTAATTACAACTATTAA
>JAYGCN010000073.1:0-10424 GCA_046583315.1 Candidatus Hydrogenedentota bacterium | reverse complement strand
TTACGGTTCGCGACATCCATCCAAAGGGTGCCAGCTGAGTCGGACATATCGGACGCGAATTCGTTGGTCATCAAAAATCGAAGATAATCTTTCGGGAGCAGGACTTTGGTGACTTTTGCGAAAATATCTGGTTCATGCTTGCGTACCCAGGCCAATTTCGGTGCGGTGAATCCGGGCATGGCGACGTTTCCGGCGATGGCGCGTGAATTGGACACGGCCTTCTCGATTTCCAGGCATTCCTGACCGCTCCTGCCATCGTTCCAGAGAATTGCCGGGCGAAGGACTTTGTTATCTGGGCCGAGAAGGGTCGCGCCGTGCATCTGTCCTGAGAGTCCGACCGCTTTGACTTCTTTCATCTCAGAAGATCGCCGATCCCTGATTTCCTGCACGGCGGAATTCGTGGCGGCCCACCAATGCGCGGGATCCTGCTCGGACCAAAGCGGATGGGGACGCGATACCTCGAGCGACGCACCGGCCTGGTCGACCACCGTGTCCGAGTCGTCAACAAGCACCGCTTTTACGGCCGAAGTACCAAGATCGATTCCTAAATACACCCCAAATCCCTTTCTTTGCAGCAAGAATTCGCGACCTTCACGAAAGAGCCTACTATACCAAGCCAACATGAAGATCTCTAGCGAAAAGTGGTGAAGCCTACACATGTGCATTTTCGAAGCCAGGCCCCGTTCATTTCGGGAACCAGTGACAGCCTGACGGGGTTGATTCGAAGGGTAAAATCCATTACTCTTTGGGATGAGCCCATACTATTTGCGCGAAACTCACTATTGCGTAAAACTCAGTGGTAACGAAAAATCGAATGTCCGAAGGATGGGGAAACGACATGACAAATGTGACAGATGCTGTTAAATCTGAATCGACGCGACATATTTCGGTTCATCGCTGCGCAATCGTATTCGCCCTGACAGCGTATGTCGGGTTGGATTATGCCGTTCCCACTTTCGCTGAGGATCTTATCTATTTCGAACCACATACCGGGTATACCGAAATCGTGGACTCTGAAAACCCGGGACGATTCGCCCAATCTTCGGGCCTTCCTCATTCGGTCGTTTCGAATGGCACACGAGCCGGAAATCTGACCTTCATCGTCACGTATGCGGATGTAACAGCGAGCAACGGAATCGGTTTCGATGATGCTACCTTCGGCGCAACCCGTCGAGCAACCGTAGTCTCAGTGTTGACGTACGTCAATAATGTACTTAACGAAACGACGGGAGCTACAATTGATATTTCAATTGCCGTATCCCAGATGGATGGAACCGGATCTCTAGCCTCGGCGGGAACCATTTGGTTTACCTCGCCAAACCGTTTTGACAACGGATTTGCTTTCGAGCACATAACAACGGGCTCCGATCCCTTGGGGGGGACGCACGATTTAAATGTCACGGTCGACTTTGGATATACGTGGAACTCGGACACCGGCACACCAACCGGGTCGGAGTATGACCTGTTCACCGTAATGCTCCACGAAATAACGCATGGGCTGGGCTTCATTGGATTGAGTGACGCAAGCGGCAACAGCGCACTAAGCGGAGGCAGTCCAGGCGTGTTCACGGTCCTAACAGATGGGCTTACCCGGATTACAGGTGCGGTCGACTTGTGGAATTCCAGTTTCGCCTTCGTCGGAAATGCGTTCGATTTAGTTTCGAATGATGTTGGCTTTTCCGGAACGAATTCGATAGCCGAAAACGGCAACGCGATTCCCAAGATTTATTCCCCGATCTCTTTTAGCGGCGGAAGTAGTTTAAGTCATTGGGATACCCCTACGTTTCCAGATGAAATTATGAAACATGCGATCGCTTCCGGCGTACAGAGTCTCACTTACGGTGCGCTGGGCATTGCTGCATTGAAAGATATCGGGTATTCGGACGCGGCGCCAGTCAAGATCTCGACTGTTAATACTGATTTCGACTGGACCGGTTCGGAACGTGGAACTTCATCATTTCCCGTGAATTCTTTCGCGCAGGCCGTTGAAATGGTTGCTAGCAGCGGTACTATCCGCCTGGATGGGACCGCTGCTGACAGACAGTCAAACTGGACCGGAACGATCAATAGCGCGACGACCATCCAACTGAACCCGGCGGGGAGTTCCGTTAAGATTGGGGTGCCCGGCACGGGAAGTGACTCTGCACAGGAAAACTCCGAGCAATCGGGATTTGTCAGCCGGTCGAAGAATTGAGTTCGCAAACCACGGCTGACCGGTGTCGGGCGGTGTATCCAGGTGCATCGAACGCATACTATTGAGACATCACTGAACCACTCTTCATCCTTCTCGCGGGGTTTGCATGGATAAACTGGACGACACCGGAGTCGCAGAAAACCGTCAAAAACTGATTTGGTACATCGCCGTGCCTATCATCTCCACATTGGTGATGGTTTTGATGTATTTCTCCGGAATTCCTGTGCTTCGGCAAATCATTACACCTACAATTGAGGGGATCTATGGCAACTCGCAACGTGAATTTGGACTGTTGGAGAATCTGCAGAACGTCCTACTATTGGCCATGGTGGTTTTCGCGATTCGGGGTGCCGTACGCAAGAAAGATCTGGTTGAACGCGTCGCATTCGGCGGCCTGGCCTTTTTCGCCTTTTTCGTTTTCCTGGAAGAAATTGATTACGGGTTGCATTTTTATGAGTATGCCCGCGGCATACAGTCCGACGAGGCCGCCGCGAACCGTAATTTGCACAATGTCGGCGATCGCACGTCCACCATCAAACGTATTGTTGACCTGGGCATGTTCGTGTTGTTCGTTGTACTGCCCTTCGGATTTCACAAGAGTCGCAATCGATACCTGAGGTATCTCGCTCCGGATCGCTATTCCGTTTTCACATTGTTGGGCAGTGTACTGGTGAGTCAATTCGCCCATCTTCTCAATGACCGGGGATACGGCGACGCGTCAAACATCGGCAGTAACATTTCGGAATTTCGCGAGTACGTCACGTATTGGTTGTTCCTGCTGTATATTCGTGAGCTGGTGTTTCGTAGGGATCTGGGTGATCAGCCGGTCGATTCTCCGACTCTTTCCGATGAATAAGGCGAGTGTCCCTATTCTGAATCTGCCCCAGATTGGTGATCGGATTGCCTGATCCATCCTATCGAGGCCACGAGGACGATTACCCCTCCAGCAATCAGGATGCCTCGCTGCTGATTTCCATTGAGAATTCGATATTCGTCCAGCTCGGTCATCAAAATCTGAGTTTGTCGATCGGTTCCTGCGAGCCGAGCCAACTCCGTTTCACGCTCGTTTTCCAGATGTCCGAACCAGAGATATATAAGCGACAGGACGATCAAGATACCGATGATAATCTTTGAGGTAGCCGGAATCTGGCCCATGACAGTCGATGCCTCCTTGTGGACACTTCAATCCTAGCATAGGTCGTAACGAGCAAAGTGGACGAGTCGAAAATCCCCTCAAACTTGCAAAAATACGCATATTCCACGTATGATCAAATTCGACGGGGGTTTTGGAAGTTCTTTGTTCATAGATACTTCGCTGTTTTTCCGTCGGAGCCGCTGTTTTTGGTAATTAACTGTGAGTTATATTATGCGTCGCAATATCGTACATGACGGTGCCGCCAACCTTAAATATGAAATCCGGGAGATCGTTGCGGTTGCGCATAAGATGCGTGATTTGGGCATGGAGATCTGCTGGGAGAATATTGGCGACCCGGTGCAGAAGGGCGAGAATCCGCCGAAATGGATTCGGGACATCGTGCGCGATCTGGTTGCGCAGGGTGAATCGTGGGCGTATTGCGACACGGCGGGGGTACCGGAAACGCGCGATTTTCTTGCAGAGCATGTCAACAATCGCGAGGGCGTGAAGATTACGCCTGACGACATCATGTTTTTCAATGGACTGGGCGATGCGGTTGCGAAGGTGTATGGATTTCTCCGTCGTGAAGCGCGCATTCTCGGTCCCTCCCCGGCGTACAGCACGCACTCTTCGGCCGAGGCTGCGCATTCGGGTTACAACCATGTGACCTACGACCTCGATCCGTATAAGGGATGGATGCCGGACATTGATGACATTCGCAAGAAGGTGAAATACAACGACTCGATCGCGGGTATTTTGTTGCTTTCGCCGGACAATCCGACGGGCGCCGTGTATCCGCGTGAAGTGCTGGAAGAAATCGCACAGATCGCGCGTCAACATGATCTCTTCATTATCTCAGACGAGATTTACGCGCACATCGTCTTTAACGGAAACGAGCATCTCCACATGAGCGAATGGATCGGGGATGTGCCGGGTCTCGCGATGCGTGGTATCAGCAAAGAGTACCCGTGGCCAGGATCGCGCTGTGGCTGGCTGGAAATATTGAATCGCGAGAAAGACGGTAACTTCGGCACCTATGTCGACAGCATCCTCGCGGCGAAACGCCTTGAAGTATCGTCCACGACGCTTCCTCAGTTGTCGATCCCGAAGGTCATTGGCGATGAGCGTTACCCGGCGCATCTGGCTGGACGTGAAGCGATGTTCGGGGCGCGTGCGGATGAGCTCATGGAATCGTACAAAGGGTGTGAATCGGTCATCCTGAACAAACCGGGCGGCGCGTTTTATTATACGACGATGTTCAAGGATGGCGTGCTGAACGATGAACAGATGCTTCCTATCGAAAACGCTGAAATCCGCAAGACCATCGAAGAGTTGACGCGTAACGTGGCACCGGACAAACGATTCGTCTATTACTTGATGGGTGCCACGGGCATCGTGGTCGTGCCGTTGACAGGATTCCAATGTACCCACCTCGGATTCCGCGGGACATTGCTGGAACACGATGATGAGAAGCGTGCGTGGATTCTCAAAACCATACGCGATTCAATCGACGCCTATGTGGGCAGCACCAAAGCCGCTTCAGTCTAAGCCAACGATAATAAAGGGATAGCCGCCTGCATGAAAAAGAAACTTGTAGCACTTGTAGGACTCTTGATTGGCGGGTTTCTCATCTGGATATTGTTTCGAAGTACAGACTGGGCTCAGGTCTGGGAAACCGTTAAAAACATTGATTTGATGTGGCTGGCCATCGCGCACGTCCCACTGATGTTCAGCTTCGTATTCCGCATCATTCGCTGGAAATACATCGTTAACTCGGTGACTCCCACGTCCATTCGCAACTTGGCCAGTGCGACCCAAATCGGATTTTTTGCAAACTTTACCCTACCCGGTCGCGTCGGAGAAGCGGTGCGTGCGCTGGTCCTCACACGCCTGACCAAGATTCCTTTTTCGAAAACCTTCGCCTACGTGGCACTGGATCGTGTGACCGATTTGTTTGCGTTGATTGCGGTAATGTTGGTCGCGATTTTTGCGTATCAACCTGTCGCGGATGTCGTTATTCCTGCTTCCACCTTCGGCACTCCAAAGCCCATCAAATTTCCAGCCGAATTGTACCGATCGGGCGCATACAGTATGGGGATTTTGATGTTCGCGATCATTGGTTCTTTTGTAATGCTTTACGTGAAGAAGGATTTCTTCATTGGCATCGTCGAAAGGGTTATCGGCGTAATCTCAAAGAAGCTCGCTGCGATTGGGGTCAAGCTGCTCACACATTTTGCCGAAGGCCTGGAAGTATTTAAGTCGCCGCGTGATATGTTCCTCTCGATCTTTTTTTCGATGCTGACCTGGGCGATGCCCATCCTGATTTTTTACGCGACACTCCGAGCGTTCAATATTGACGCGCCGTGGTACACGCCCTTCGTCATGCAATCTATCTTGTCTGTATTCATCGCTGCGCCGGGGGCACCAGGATTTATCGGACAGTATCATGTACCCATCGTAATCACATTGGTTATGATTCTCCCCGACATGAATGTGGATGAAGCCAAAGCCTTCGCGCTCATCAATCACCTCATACAACTTCCGCCGGTCCTCATTCTCGGGGCCTACTTCCTCATCACCGACGGCTTCAGCATCACCGCTCTCGCCAGTGAAGGCGAGCAGATGCAGCACGAAGAAGCCGAACACGGCGCGCACGACGACGGGGACTGAATCGTCTGAATTCTGTTCATGGACCCAAGAATCCCGTGTTACAACGCCTGAGATCGGAACCGCCTGAATGGCATTGTGTTTAACCTGTATTCTGTGATTAGATAGTGGACTATTCTATAACGCCGAGAAGGAGTATTCGCATGAAACGCCGGCTAGTTACTTTGGGAGTTCCAATTATCCTCATGAGCGCCTCAATCGCTTCCGCCGAACCCACGACTGTTCTTTATCAAGGTAAAACCATTGGGGTTGAAGAAACCTTGTCGTCGCCGACCGATCTTTGGGTGTCCCCCGCTGATCTTACACGGGTGAACGGCTTTGTCCTTAAACCGGAAGGCGCGTGCCTGGACGATTTGTGCATTCCTATCAAGCAGGATGAAGACAGCGACCTCTTCGTAAAACGTACGGGGATGTCTTGGGTCAACGTCACCGGTCTGGCGCAAATTGTGAATCAAGCCTACGCTTATGACGCGGACAGTCGTGTGTGGAGTTTTGCACCCATTCCGCAAAACCAATCGAGCTACCTCGAATCGGCCGTGGCGCCGGATTTCGAGTTGCAGGATCGCGATGGCAAGACGGTTCACCTCAGCGATTATCGCGGCAAAAAAGTGATGATTCACACTTGGGCCTCGTGGTGAGGATGCCGCTTCGACTTGCCCGGGTGGCAAGCCATTTACGATGACCTCAAGGACCAGAATTTTGAACTCCTCTCTTTCGCGCAGGACTCCGGCGGTGAGGAAGCCGCGGGCGAGTTTTACGACAAAGCCAAAGCAACCTACACGACCGTTATTGACGAGCGTCATCTGATCAGCACACTCTACAACATGACCAATGTTCCTTCCGGTGTATGGATCAATGAAGAGGGCATCATCGTTCGTCCACCCGAAACAGCATCTCCCAAGAAGACCGAACTGAAGTTGGGAGGCAAGACCCTCTCCAGCGCGGGCGACGCGTATGTGGCCGCATTGCGCGACTGGGTTGAGAAAGGTGCGGAAAGCAAGTTCACTTTTTCGCCAGAGGTAGTCACTGGGAAACTCGCCCCCCGCACCGATGATCAGGCGCAGGCCGAAGCGTATTTTCAGCTGGCAACACATTTTCAACTCACAGACAACATGGAACTGGCCGGGCAATACTGGGCGAAATCACAGGAATTGCGTCCGGAAAGCTGGAATTATCATCGCCAGGACTGGTCCTTTGCACCCAAGGAAGCCGGGGCCAAATGGATGAAAAAATTCCAGGCCTCCGAGGGAGAGTACTATCCCGCACTGGATTTACCGGAATCGGATTAGTCGTTCTACTTAGGCATCGACTACGAGGCGTGGTACCTGTACCGCGCCTCTTTTTATTTTGTCGAATGAAAAACGGTATTGTGGTGTTCTGTCTGTAAAACATCCCGAGGACCCACCATGGCACAGCGCAGCATATTTTTGATCAGACTCAGCCCTTCGAAGAGCGTCTCGAAGCAGTCATGAAGAGCGTAAAGGCATTGAGCAGCACCGACGATCCGCGCGAAATGGTTCAAGTATTCGGTGAAGAAGTGGGCAGTCTGTTGGAGCGAGATGCATCCCTTTCCATGACGCGCCGTCATGTGCCCGCACCCCAGTTTCAGATATCGCGTTACAGCGAATGGGAAGAACCCATCGATCCCTGGCTTGACCCAGACAAACTTCCCGTGCTTGAGGGCGGAATACTCGGCGATCTCATCTTCAACAATCGTGCAGTGGTATTGGTCGATTACGATCTCGATGAGTCCGATCCCGCATACGAATATCTCAAGGGCTACCGTTCCTTACTCTCCTTGCCGACCTTCGACAACCGTGAAGCGCTCAACATGACCGTGCTGCTTAGCAAGGATCCCGAAGCCTTCGACGAAGAACTACTTCCGGAAATCGTGTGGACGGGTAACCTCTTCGGGCGCGCGATTCACAACCTGCGCGTGGGCGATGCCCTCAAAGAAGCGCACCGAAAAATCGACCACGAAGTGAAAGTTGTTGCGGGCATCCAACTCTCCCTGCTCCCCAACGGCCTGCCCGAAATACCGGGCGTGGAACTCGCCGTTCATTACGAAGCCGCAGAACAGGCCGGTGGCGATTACTACGACTTCTTTGAGCTGCCGTCCGGGAAATGGGGACTGCTTATCGCTGATGTCAGCGGACACGGCCCCTCAGCCGCCGTATTGATGGCCATCACTCACAGCATCGCGCACACGAATCCGGACATCAACGACGACCCGGCATCCATGCTCGACTTCATCAACCATCACCTCATCTTGCGATACACGAACATCACCAAGACCTTCGTGACCGCCTTTTACGCGGTGTACGATCCTGAGACCCACCTGATGCGTTACGCCAGCGCGGGACACGACTCTCCGCTCGTGCTGCATTCCACCGATTGCACCTTCGACGTCCCCGAAGCCACCAAGAACATGCCACTGGGCATCCGTGAATCGAAATCCTACGAAACCTACGAATTCGCGTTGCAGCCCGGCGACTTCCTTGTGCTCTTTACCGATGGCATCTTTGAAGCGCGCAACAGCGACGGCGAACTATTCGGCATAGAACGCTTCACCGAGTCGGTACGCCAATGCACCGAAACGCCCGCACACATCATCGAATCCCTGCTCCAGGATCTCAAAGCCTTCGCCGGCAACGAGCCCACGCATGATGACCAGACGTTGCTGATTGCGAAGATTGAGGGCTAAGCCAACAGAATCTCTGACCTCTACTACTTCTCCGTGACGGATTCGAGGAAGGCTTCGACTTTGGCGACATGATCGCCCTGAATCTGGACGGTGCTCCCGTCGAATTTTCCGCCGGTGCCGAGGGATTTTTGCAGGGCTTTGAGGAATGCCTTTCCGTCGCCGGAGATTTGTTCGACGATGGTGACGATTTTTCCGCCGCCTCGTTTTTCGATGCGCACGGGCCAGTTTCCTTTGCGGGTACGGGCGACTTGATACAGGGAGATGATTTCGGCCTTGGCTTTGGCATTCTGATTCAGCGGTGCCTCAGGAAGATCGGACACGTTGGCTGCCAAGGTCGCAAAGGGGTTATCGCTAAGTTCCTCGCGCTCCGATGAGACATCGATTCGTTTCTTTTTTTGCCTGGCCATTCCTCGCTCCTGATCTGCATCCACGCTGTGATTGGGCACTTCAATGCGACATTCCACTGAGATTTTCGCAAAACTATCGTATTTCGGAAGCCGTATTATCGCGCATGGACGCGTGTTTTGCCAATAATTCGCATTTGGAGGGGCCATATCCGTAGAAAAGCCTGCTCACCGATGGTATAATTAACACAAGAGAAGGTCGCGCTGCAAAGGGTTCTCACATGCATTGCCAACAATGCCATAAAAACTTCGCATCCATCCGCTACGCCGAGGTGGTCGACGGGCAAGTAATCGACCAACAGCTGTGTCGTGAATGCCTTGACAAGAAGCAGAACTATAAGGCAGCGGGTTTCGAATTTTCCCGCCCGGCACCTTTTCTGCGTCGCGAAAAAGATGCTTCTGGTCGCGGGTCGGCCCTGTTTCCGATGCCCACCTGTTCCTCCTGCGACACTGATTTCCAGACGATTAGGAATACCGGCATGGTGGGATGCGCGGAGTGCTACGGTTTTTTCGCTGAGGAACTGGAACCTATTCTGCTCGACATGCACGTGGGGCTGACACATGCCGGCAAGACCCCTCACATTGACGACACGCGCTCACGCGTACGCGCGGATCTTCAGACGAAACGGGCACTGCTCAAATCCTCGCTGAGTGCCGAACGTTATGAAGAAGCTGCGATCCTGCGAGACGAAATCAGAAGTCTCGAAACGGGGCTCGGCGCAACACCACAGGGAAGCGAGTAAAATGCTTGATGCCTTGTTGCAAAACCCCGTTCAATGGCTCGATGGCGAAGGCCCCCACGCCGACATCGTCATTAGCACCCACTGCCGTCTTGTGCGCAATCTCGCCGACTACCCATTTACGAGTCAGTGCAACGGCGACACCCTCGAGGCTGTAGAAAAACGAATTGTCGAATCACTAGCCGCCATCAATATGGATGCGGACGGAACCTATTACTCCTTTTCTGAGGTCGACGATGTCCAGGCGCATTTTCTGATGGAACGCCGTCTCATCCCGCCACGCCTGATTCATTCGTCGGGCGCGCGCGGTGTTCACATCAACGATGGACAGCGAATCAGCTTGGCCATCAACGGCGCGGATCATATCACTCTTTTTGGGCATGCTTCGGGGCAACAACTCCACGACATCTGGTCCAACCTTACGCGAATAGACGACTCACTCGTGGGAATGATCGATTTTACCTTTGACGATCAACGTGGCTATCTGACGGCAAGTCTGGCAGACCTTGGCACCGGCCTGAAAGCCAGCGCGCTGCTTCATCTACCTTCGCTGACCATGATTAACGCGATCGATTCGCAC
>JAYGCN010000113.1:0-47851 GCA_046583315.1 Candidatus Hydrogenedentota bacterium | reverse complement strand
GCGGCATCGGTCAGCGTCTGCCAGGCTTCCGGCACGTAACCCAATCCAAATGATTCAATTGTCGCGGCAGAAAGTTTACGCGATGCCAAGTACTGAGACCCTGCGTTGTCCTGCCCGTCCTGATTTAATTGTTGCTGATAGACCCGATAGGCAAAGCTACCCAGGTCGACCAGTTGTTTTCGTATATTTGTTTCCTGCTTGCCCTGTCCACGATACTCCGGAAGCTGAATGCTCGCTCGATCCGCCAAAAGCTGCAAGGCTTCGGGGAACGTGAGGTTGTCGATCTCTTGCAGGAATGTAAAAACATCGCCGCCTTTCTCGCATCCAAAACAGAAGAAGGATTGATTGTCACGGCTGACTGTAAATGAAGGTGTCTTCTCCTGATGAAACGGGCACAAGGCTTTTAGTCTGCCATGGCCTGAAGGTTTTAGTTCAACATAACCGCCAATGACATCGACGATATCCGTAGCGTTTTTGACTTGGTCTTTTGTATCGTCTCGTGACTGTTTCAAGTGACCAACTTTTCCTCGCCGAACGACTCAACCCGAGCACAGAAATGTCTCGCCGATCGAACGATTACCTTGGGCAAACGCCTCACTGTAAATAGTGCGATTCATGCAACCCAACTATGCCGAAATGACTCAAAAATGGCCCGTAGAGATGGAACACCCCCTTGACCTGTCAATTTCGCTAAAAATATACCATTCGTGGACTAAAAATGTCAACTTTCAACCCGGCGGTAAAGTCACCCGAGTTGGCACAGGAAATGCTCTTACGAAGCGGTGTTGTCATACAGCATTGGGCTGTATGATCGCGATAGGCTCGCAAATGGGCACTAAGTCAGGTGGAACGCGGCTCAACCGAGTGAATTCAGCCTACATTTTGGAAGTTTTAGGGGGTATAGATCTACCAAAATGTAGGATTTATAGTGATCAATGACAAGAATTTAACCCTTTTTGGACGGAGGACTATCGTGAATATCTTGAATGTGCCGCTCAAGCGCCTATCCAGTTTCTCGTGGATGACCATGGCCGCTCTACTGGTGAGCATACCGGGCTTGGCCCACGCGCAGGAAGACGTTGCTGCCGAAATTAATTCTGGTGATACTGCCTGGATGATTACCGCAACCGTGTTGGTTCTCTTTATGACCATCCCCGGACTCTCCCTTTTTTATGCGGGGCTGGTTCGCTCCAAGAACGTACTCTCCGTATTGATGCAATGTTTCACCATTACCGCTCTCGCATCCATCGTGTGGTGTGTGGTGGGATATTCCCTCGCATTTAGCACCATGGAATCGCAGGAAGCAGGTATCTTTAACCTCGCGAGCTTCGTTGGTGGTCTGGATTACGCCTTCCTGAAGCATCTCACAGTCGAATCGGTTTCTGGAACGATTCCTGAGACCGTCTTTATCACCTTTCAGATGACCTTCTTCATTATTACGCCCGCGCTTATCTGCGGTGCCTACGCCGAGCGTATGAAATTTTCCGCTATCCTCATCTTCACCACACTGTGGTTGGTTGTTGTATATGCTCCCATCTGCCACATGGCCTGGTCCGGAGACGGCGCGCTATTCGCGAACTGGGGTGTACTCGATTTCGCTGGCGGTACCGTGGTACACATCAACGCGGGTATCGCGGCACTCGTTGCCTGCGTTCTCGTCGGCAAACGAACGGGCTATCCCAAGAAACCATTGCCTCCACACAATCTGACCATGACCGTGACCGGTGCCGGTATGCTCTGGGTCGGCTGGTTCGGTTTCAATGCGGGTAGTCAACTCGCTGCAGATGGCACTGCGGGTATGGCTATGCTGGTCACGCAGCTTTCCACCGCGATGGCGACCTTGACCTGGTGCGGCATTGAATGGATTAAACATGGCAAACCCAGTGTGCTCGGCGCAGCGACCGGCGCGGTTGCTGGACTTGTCGCGATTACACCGGCATCGGGAAGTGCGGGTGTTCCCGGGGCGCTCATTATTGGATTTGCTGCGGGTGCGGTCTGTTTCCTGGGCGCCACGACCATCAAACGCGCTGGCGGATACGACGATTCACTCGATGCCTTCGGTGTGCACGGTATCGGCGGTATGGTCGGCGCAATGTTGACCGGTATATGCTGTGCCCCGATCCTCGGAGGTGCAGGTTTCTCCGGTGATTTCGGTATGATTGAGCAAGTTATTGCTCAAGGAAAAAGCGTTGCCTTTACCCTGATTTATGGTGGCGTTCTTTCATTCGTTATACTGAAGGGCATAGACCTTACCATCGGACTTCGTGTCGATGAAGAAACCGAAAACCAGGGTCTCGATATCGCCGAACACGAAGAAACCGGATACATTCTCTAGCCTTTGGGCTGGGATACAGGAGAATAGGATCATGAAAAAAATTGAAGCAATTATAAAACCGTTCAAATTGGAAGATGTAAAAGATGCCCTTTCCGGTCTCGGCATTCAAGGCATGACCCTTACAGAAGTCAAAGGATTCGGTCGCCAAAAGGGACACAAAGAACTCTATCGCGGTGCTGAATACGTCGTAGAGTTTCTGCCCAAAGTAAAACTCGACGTGGTCGTGACCGACGAGATGGTTGAACAGACCGTTGCCGCCGTCGTCAAAGCCGCATCCACCGATCGCATCGGCGACGGTAAAATATTCGTATCCCCCATCGACGACGCCGTACGCATCCGTACCGGCGAATCCGGGGATGCCGTACTCGGCTAACGATCTGCACCAATAGAGCAAAACACCAAAGGGTGCCTGGAACCGTCCCAGGCACCCTTTACTGTTACACCTTCTCCCACCATGTTCTCTCGATATCTGGGCAAATTTCGACTCGAACGCTCGGCTGTTACACCCAATCGCAGTATTATGGATACAATATCGACACTACGGGTTATACTTGACGTTTGATTATCTATCTTGTAATCCATTAGTGTTCCAGAGAAGTTGAAGTGGAGAAAAACTCGTGAAAATCAATAAAAACAAGTTTTTGTTAGTAGCCGCGCTTCTTGTTGCGGGATCTGTTTTTGCCGAAGGCATTGAGCCTTTTCTTGGACGTTGGGCATTGACGATTCCTGGCGGTGGCGCGGGATGGCTGGGCGTGACCGATGAAGGCGGCTATTATGACTCAACGATTCTTTGGGGCGGCGGCAGTGTCGTTGACACGGCAAGCACCTACGTGGATGGTGATACGCTGTACGTGACGCGCGAGCGCAAGCAGGCGCGCAAAGACGATGCCGGCAAAGTCATCAAGACGCACACCTTTATTGAGACCATCACGGCCACCATCGACGGAAACGATCTCAAGCTGACACGTCATGATCCTCGACGATCCGGTGAAGGCGTTACGGTTTCGGAATTCACCGGAACACGGATCATGGATCTGCCGCCCGCACCGAATCTTTCCAAAGTGAAATATGGAAAACCGATCGAGTTGTTCAAAAAGAACAGTCTTGACGGCTGGCGTCTAGTAAACCCGAAGAGCAAGAGCGCCTGGATCATGAAAAAGGGCACCTTGATCAACGACTACAAACAAGATGGTAAACGTCACGTGCGTTTTGGAAATCTTCAGACCGAGGCCGAGTTTGAAGACTTCAATCTCAATACAGAAGTGAGCGTGGAGAAAGACGGTAACAGCGGCATCTATCTGCGCGGGATTTATGAAGTGCAAGTGATGGAGAGTTACGGAATGAAGCGCGACTCGCATCACATGGGCGCGGTCTACAGTCGCATCACGCCTTCGGAAGCGGTCGAGACCAAGCCGGGAACTTGGCAGACGCTGGACATCACGCTGGTTGATCGCCACATCACGGTAATTCTAAATGGCACGAAAATCATCGACAACCAGCCGCTTCAGGGATGCACGGGTGGCGCCATGTGGTCCGATGAATTTCGGCCGGGACCCCTCTATTTACAGGGTGACCATACGGCCGTAAAGTATCGCAACATGGTTCTGACACCGATTTTGAATTGATGATAGCGGGATGTATTGCTCATGGAAATTGACCATATAGACGCGCCAAGTAAGCCTTTATCCCCCAAACAACGGGAGATTCGGGATCGCCCCGGCTTGATTTTGAAGGTGGCACGCGCGCTCATCGACAACGAGGGCTTCACTGCCGTAACCATTGATCGGTTGGCGAAAGAAATGAGCTGTTCCCGTCCCCCCATCTACGAACATTTCACGTCTCGCGAAGACGTCGTCATGGGCCTGGCGATTGAAGATACCATTCAGCGGTGGAAGCTGTTAAAACGCGCGGCTACTTTCGACGGTCGTGCGCGCGAAAAACTCGTCGCCATGAACGAATTCACGTTTCGGACCTATCCCGAACACCTCAAGATTTTGTGCATTCTTCAACCCAACTCGGTCCGTGAAAAGGCTACGAAAAGTCATCGGGAGACGCTTGAAGATTACGAAGCCCGCGCCTTTGATCTGCTCACCCGGATCGTGGAAGAAGCCATTGAAGATGGCGATGTCGTCATACCGGGCTGCCAATCGGCTGCCATGATTTCCTATCCGCTCCTATGTCTGACCTTCGGCGGAAACACCTTCGAATCACGCAATCCTTACTGGCCGTTGCAACAGCGCCAGTTCAATCGCCATTTGGCCGCGCGATTGGGTTTTCTTGCCGTGCTCGACGGTTTCAACTGGAAGCCGCTCAGTCTGGAATGGGACTATATCGACACCATTGGACGTGCACGAAAAGAACTCGACATTGATGGTTATATTGAAGAGACGACGGCCGAGAAGGCATCAAGCCAGTAGACTTGCCGCTCAGGTATGCGTACCTTCCTCTTTCAATTGACGCGTAATGTGATGGACCAGGAACAATGAACCGCACAGCAGGCCCACGCATAGCGCATAGGGCAAACGCGGGTAGATCTGATAGAGTCCCGAGCCCAGCAGCGGTCCAATGATGAATCCCATGCCCTGCGCCGAGGTGTTCAGGCCAGCCACGCGACCCTGTTCATGTCCGGAGACGCTCATTGATAGTGAAGACGTCACGCCCGGCATGATCATGCCGAATCCAATACCGAACACGCCCATCGAAGCGACCATCACGCCATAGTTGGACGTGGTTGCAAACAGAAGTATCCCCAGAATCGTAATGGGCGGCCCCGTGCGCAACAATGTGCGCGCCGACCATCCCATGCGTTGCACAAAGATAAACTGGGAGCTTACCGATGCCAGGGCCGACATCATCAATGCGCCCCCGACCCGTTGTGCGGCCTGCTCGGTGGATAGGTGAAACATATCCTGGATGTAGAATCCTGTTGACTGTTGCATCGATGAAAGCGTTGTCATCATCGTGGTCGACAGCATAAAAAAAGGGATGAGTCGTCGATTGAATAGCGATTGCTGAACGGCATCCTCCGGCGGCTGCTCGCGTGGCACATCGACGATGCCACGAAACACGAAGATTCCGGCGATCACCGCCAAGGCCGCCACGGCGTAGAAGGGTGTGATCAAACCATAAGGCGCAAATAGTGCGGCGAAGCCCGGGCCGGCTATCATTCCTGCGCCCGATGCCATGCCGACCAGCGCCATGCCCGAGGTGCGTTCTTTGGGCGTGGTAATGTCCGCCATGTACGCCTGGGAGCATGGAAATAATCCAGAAATTCCTGCAGTAAATATACTACGCGTCAACAACAGAAGGATATACGTCGCCATGATTGGAAGTACGCCGTTCAGGCCGAAGCGTACTACCGTGGCGAACAGGATTGTCGTTATCGCATAGGCCCCCAATGCGAAAAGTATCACCGGACGACGTCCCCAGGCTTCCGAACGGTGTCCCCAGATGGGTGCGGCGATCATGAACACCAGTGCGGCCACGGCAATGATTGAGCCAATCTGGATTTCGACAAGTCCGATTTGGCGCCCCAGGGCAGGAAGCACCGCAAACACGAAGGAGTTCCCTACGCCCGCGGTAAACAGGGTCATAAATATGGCGACACGCGCTTTTCCCGGGGAAAAGGTTCTGGTCGCTGTGGGGTTCGAGGTCATGGATTCTGCATTCGTGGGTCAATAAATAATCGCGCCGATTGGGCAAAAATCGGGGGAAAGTCGCACAAGAAAGTAGCATTATACGGGATACGGGATACTCCCTTCACCTCTTCGGCTGGATTCTCCTTTGTCCCCTCGTTTATTATGCGCACAACGAATTTCGAATGACCGTCGGCATACGCTGGCACGGGGGGGGTTCATATGGAAGGCCGCATGATCGGCTTGGACATTGGCGAGGCACGCACGGGAGTCGCGGTAAGCGATCCCTTGGGCATGATAGCCTCTGCTTTCGACACGGTTCAGATGTCCGATCCCGAGACCGACGCGCTCGCTATCAAGCAGATTGTTGAGGAGCAGGAAGCCGTACTCATCGTTGCAGGCATTCCCTTGAATCAAAACGGCGAGATCGGTCCGCAAGCCGAGAAGGTTCTCGCGTTTATCGAGGAGATTAAAGCCGTTACGAATGTAGAGATTGTCACACAGGATGAACGCTTCAGCACCGCTGCCGCGCATCGCAATTTGATTGAAGCCAACATGAACGCCAAGAAACGCAAGAAGGTGATTGACAAGGTTGCCGCACAGCAAATCTTGCAGCTCTATTTGGATCGACAGGCCAATCTCCGGAAGCGTGGTGAATGAGCGACGACCTCTACGATATTGGTGACCTGGATGACCCGAACGATCCGGAGTTTAGACTGCCGAAAAAGAAACGTCGATGGCCGCGCGTGCTTGGGTTCCTGTTTTTGACTCTAATCACGCTTGTCGGGGTAGGGGCGGTCGGCGCGTATCTGTTGTACGACCACATCACCCATCCGCGGGCCGGGATCGAAGAGGTTGAGTTCGTCGTACCCGAAGGTGCCACGGGTCAAGCCGTCGGACGATTGCTGGCGGAACAGGGTTTCATCGAACATGAACTATTCTTTCGCGTGGCCATCGCGTTGAACCCGTCCAGTGACAGCATTCGACATGGAAAACACGTGATATTCAAAGGCGAATCGCCCGTACAATTGCTCGACCACCTGCGCAGCACAATACCCGTTGCTGAACCCGGCGAGGTGTTCAAGGTGACCATTCCCGAAGGTCTGACCATCGCGCAGATCGCCGAAATACGGCCCAATCCGGCGGCCTTTCTCGAAGCCACAGCAGTGCTCGACCTTTTTGGGACCTTTGGCGTATCGGCGCGTTCCGCAGAGGGCTTCCTAATGCCGAATACGTATTTTTTTGATAAAGAACCGGATGCAACAGCACTCGTGACACGCATGGCCGAACAGTTTAACCACGATTATGCAGTGCTGCTTGAGCGTTACCCGGATGCGCAGGTCATGGACAAAGTCTCCCTGCTGATTATCGCGTCGCTCATCGAAGAAGAAGCACGGCTCGACCATGAGCGCGCCCTTGTGTCTGCGGTCATCCACAATCGCCTCGAAAAAAAGATGCCGCTCGAGATGGACTCCACCTTGCAGTACGCGCTCAACAAATACGGTCAACGCCTGCTCAACGAAGACAAGGAAGTGGACTCCCCCTACAACACCTACAAGCGACGCGGACTTCCCCCTGGCCCCATCTCCAATCCCGGAATCAAAAGCATCGAAGCTGCCCTCAACCCCGCCGACGTCGACTACATCTTCTTCGTCTCCAACGCAGACGGAAAATCCCACACCTTCACCAGCAACCTGCGCGACCACAACAACGCCGTCGCGAAATTCAGGCGGGAAATTCGGGAGCAAAGGCGGCAGCAGCAATAACTTACCTTTTCTTTGATAAGAAAAGGGTCCTGACGGACGGTATATTTTCCAAAAGAAACCAAGAAATACTTCGTATTTCCAGATAGAAATGTGCGTGATCTCAATCAGGGTACGCAGTATCCGTCGGTCTTTCTTTTGCTTCTTTTCTTTCTTCCGAGAAAGAAAAGAAGGGCAGTTTCATGCTATTATGCGCACTTCTCAAGCACTACACGAAAGAAAGTATTTTTATGTCCATACAGCATCAAGCGTTTGCCCGGGCGGGTTTGATTGGTAATCCGTCGGACGGGTATTTTGGCAAGACGATTAGTTTTGTGATTCGGGAATTTTCGGCGCAGGTGGAGTTGACGCCGAGCGATTCGCTGGAGCTAATTCCGAATGAGGCGGAGTTGCCGAAGTATGAGTCGCTGGAGTCGTTGCATCAGACGATCAAATTAAATGGGTATTACGGCGCGGAACGGCTGTTCAAGGCGACGCTGATTCGGTTTGCGGACTATTGTGAGCGCGACGGCATCGAATTGCACGACCGGAATTTTTCGTTGCGGTATTCTTCGACCGTGCCGCGGCGTGTGGGCATGGCGGGGTCGAGCGCGTTGATTACCGCGACGATGCGTTGTTTGCTCGAGTTTTACGATGTTGAGATTCCGAAGCCCTTGCTCGCCGATCTTATCTGGCGCATTGAAAACGAAGAGCTTGGCATCGGGAGTGGATTACAGGACCGCGTGATTCAGGTCTACGAGGGTTGCGTGTTCATGGATTTCGACAAGGACACGATGGACACGCAGGGTTACGGAAATTACGAGGAAGTGGACCTCGAAAAATTGCCGAACTTGTATGTCGCGTTCCGCACGCGTCTCGCCGAGGGCTCCGAAGTGTTCCATAACAACATTCGCGAGCGCTGGGATAATGGCGATCATCAGGTGATTGACGCGATGCAGCAGTTCGGCGGTTTCGCGCAACAGGCCTACGATTTGATGCAGGCTGGACGCGTTTCGGAAGTTGGGCCGCTGATGGACAAGAATTTTGACTTGCGCAAGACCTTGTTTCAGTTGTCCGAGGGGGATTTGGCGATGGTGGACATGGCGCGATCCGTCGGTGCGCATGCGAAATTTTCGGGGTCCGGCGGTGCTATTGTAGGAACCTATGAGGACGACGCGATGTTTGCTAAACTGGAAGAAGAATTCCGTAATACCGATATTGAATTGGTGAAGCCTACTGTCGCGCCACCCGAATAAGGAGAGAGTCCGATGAAGTCGAAATTGAGTGGATGTCTTGCGTTGGTCATCGCGTTTACTGCCATGCCCGCCACATCAACGGCCGACATGTCAAAACCGTTCTTCAGTAAACCGTTCATTTTCGGTGCGCATCGTTGCGGGGCGAAGTGGCATCCCGAGAGTACGCTGAAAACCTTTCAGGAGGCGGCTGCGCGATGGCCGGATCTGATGATCGAGACGGACACGCGGGTGACGAAAGATGGTGTCGCGGTGTTTCTGCATGATTCGAAAGTGGATCGCACGACGAATGGCACGGGGGCGATCGCAAATCTGACCTGGACCGAAGTCGAGAAGCTGGATGCGGGATACAATTTCACGAGCGATAAAGGCGAGACCTTTCCCTTTCGTGGCAAAGGCTACAGAATCAGCAAGGTGACGGACTCGTTACGCGCGTTGCCCGATTCACATTTTTTGATCGAGATTAAGGACCAGCCAGGATGTGCGGAAGCGTTAGTTGCGGCCATTATTGAAGCCGATGCCGTGGACCGCGTGTGTCTGGCGTCTTTCAATCCGAAGCAGATGGATATTGCCAAAAAGTTGGCGCCGGGTATTGCTACTTGTTTTGATGCCGGGACAATTCCGCGTCTGCTCAGCGCATTCCGCAGCGACAAATGGGACGACTACGTACTCGAAGCCGACATGTTGATCATGAATTATCACGGCCTCGCGCGTTATGGGATCACGAAAGAGGACTTCCCAAAAATCCAGGCCAAGGGCATTCCCATCTGCGTTTACAACATCGACGACGAATTCGAAATCCACGAGGTGCTCGACCTTGGATTGGACAGCATGCTGACGAATCGTCCCGTGGCCGTGGCGCGGATTCTTGATAAGCGGAATCTTAGGTAGCGTTGAGGGAATATGATGACGATAAAGACTTGGGAGAGAATAAAAAATATATCACAAGGCGGTTCGGTTATTTATGCGTGGGTATCCTGGGCGGCGATCCCAGTGCTGATTATTATTGGGATGTACTTGTGGGCGTTCATCGCGTTCGTTTTTTCTCTTTTTCCCTATCTCATTATCAACAATACGATCATCCGGGGTTATCTTTACGATTATTGGAAAATTGACCAACTTCCTTTGGAAAATTCGCATTCTCCGCGCTCTTCGCGTCCTCCGCGGTAAAACAGCGGTTTCTTAATCTGCGATAATCTGCGGATAAAAAAAGACCCGGCGAAAGCCTGCGCCTTCACCGGGTCGATGTGTATTTGAATGAATCGGCGGTCTACATGTATCCGCCGCCTTTGTATTCGCGATCGGTTTCGAGGATGACGTTGACCAGCGCGGGTTTTCCGGAAGCGTATGCGCGTTCGAGAGCGGGTTGGATGTCTTCGGGTTTCTCGACGAGTTCACCGTGGCCGCCAAGGGCTTCGACCATCTGGTCATAACGCGTATGGTTGAGATCCACCGCGCAATATTCGCCGTACATCGCGCCTTGCGGACGCATCATCTGTCCCCAGGCCGCGTCATTGCCGATGATGCCGACGATGGGCAGGTTGAAACGAACCGCGGTGTCGAATTCCATGCCGTTCAGGCCGAAGGCGCCGTCACCAAAGATCACGAGCACTTTGCGGTCGGGGTGCGTCAATTGTGCGGCCAGGGCAAACGGAGCGCCCACGCCGAGCGTACCAAGCGGGCCGGGATCCATCCACATGCCGTTTTTCGGAATGGGAACAACTTTGGCGGATGATGCAACCACGTCGCCGCCGTCTCCGATGACAATCATCTCGTCATCTTTGCCTACAAAGTCAGCGACTTCCTGACAGAATCGGGGCATCTGAATCGGCACAGCATCCGAGGCCTGGTCACCTTTGAGTTCTTCGGCGAGCTTGTCTTCTTGCGCGCGAAGTTCAGCGGCATAGGCGGAGAAGTCGATGTTGCGATTGTCTTGTTCGATGACTTCGGACAGGGCATCAAAACTACATGCCAGATTACCGACCAGCGCAACATCCGTGTGACGATTTTGACCGACCAGCAAGTTGTCCATTTCGAGCTGGATAACCTTCGCGTCTTCGGGAATGTTGCGGCCGAATCTCATGCGGAAGTCCAGCACGCAACCGGCAAGTATGATCACGTCGCAATTCTTGATGGCGTCGCGTCGTGTACGATTGAAAAGCAACTCCGAATCACGGGGTAATGTGCCTCGACCCATACCGTTCGCGTAGGTCGGGATTTTAGTTTTGTCCAGGAACGCCGCCATGTTCGGTTGGGCACTCGACCATTTTACGGATGTTCCCGCCATCATCATAGGACGTTTCGCATTTTCCAAAATATCAAGCGCTTGCGACACGACATCGCGTTGCGCCGCGATCAACGGTGGTGTCGTACGAATTTCAGGATAGCGAACGTGCTCTTCTTTCACGTCGGTCATCAAAATATCCATCGGAATTTCGAGGAAGGCCGGGCCTGGGATCCCGGTCACCGCATGACGCACGGCGAGTTCGATGTATTCGGGAATGCGTTCGGCGTCGTAACATGCGCCTGCCCATTTCGTAATGGGTTTCATCAGAGCGACATGATCCATTTCCTGCAGGGATCCGCGTCCCGTATTGGCGAAGGCTCCCTGACCACCAATACATAGGATGGGGGAGTTCGCGCGCCATGCGTTGGCGACGCCTGTGACCGAGTCCGTCACACCGGGACCTGCTGTAACGACTGCGACACCCACTTTTCCGGGGTTCAGGCGTGACCAGGCATCGGCCGCGTGGGTTGTGGCCTGCTCGTGACGCACGTCGACAACTTTGATGCCTTGTTCAAGGCAGCCCTGATATATGGGCATAATATGCCCGCCGCTGAGGGTGAAAATGACCTCAACCCCCATTTGCTTAAAGGCCTTGCCGACCAACATTCCACCGTGTGGCATGAAATCCTCCTGACTTTTCGGGTAATACCGCGTGAATCTGCGGAAAATAGTGAGAAACGGGCTTATCATACCTTTAGAATCGGCAGGAAGTAAAATTTCAGACGATAACTATATATCTGCGAACGAAGGATGAAGCCCGGCTAAATCGTCCCTAAAAACGGTTACACACATACTAATAATACTAAATTTTGTCCAGTATTATGCAAAATTTCCGGTTTGCTGGTAGAATTATCTATGGTGGCAGTTTCAGATGGATGCGTAAAGCACAGTATCGGAGGATGAATATGGTTACGACTTCGCTTAGCACGACGATTTTGGTGGTAGACCCGACGGGTGAGCTGCGTCAACACGTTTCGGAGCATCTGCGAAGTCTTAGTTATATTGTCCTTACCTGCAGTGACGCCAACGAAGCGATCCAGCACATGAGCGGCGCGGATCCCGGGCTGGTAATGATGGATGCCCAGACGGCCGAATCCGAAGCGACTCTTTTGCTTGATGCACTTGAAGCGGATCATCCAGCGACCCCAGTCATGATTGCCATCAAAAGCGAAAACATCCCTTCGGCTATAGGGGGGCGGCCTTCGGAACAGTTCATTCTGATGGTTTACCCAGCCGCACCTTTGGTTATTGAGCATACGCTGCGTCATGCGGTGTGCAGTCATCGTGTTCTTGGAACGACGTTGCGCAACCGGGATTCGATGGAGATGAAGGTCGCGGCGCTCGAAGCGCATATCGATGGCGTGGAGCGGCAGAATGTCAAGCTGCAACGTGAACATGGCGAGTTAACCCGTGTCACCGCGCGTCACCGTGCGGAGATACGGGATCGCGAATCTGCGGAGAGTCAGCTTGAACGCATTCGCTTGGCAATGGACAGCGCGCAGGATGCCATGTTGATTCTTAATGGCGAGGGCGGTGCTGAGTACACGAATCGCGCCTTCGATGAGTTTTTCGGAAAACCAGCGGAAAGCACTTCAGTTTATGGGCTTTCCAGTATTTTCGTGGATAGTACGATGAGCGAAAAAGTGGCGGACAATGTGGATGTACTCGGTACATTCACGTGCGAAGTGCCATTGCACAATCAAAGTGGCGAGCAATTCCCTGCGATGATTCATGCCAACCAGATTAACTTTGATGAATCGGAGTCCCATGGTGTGCTCTACATCATTTCGGATATTACGGAGCAGGAAAAACTTCGTCACGAGGCGCATTTCGATGCCTTGACGGGCTTGTATGGACGGCGCCATTTTCTCGAACTGTTAGCGAGCAATACCAGCCTTGCGACTCGTCACGGGCATCCGCTGAGCGTTGTGTTGTGTGATCTCGATAAATTCAAGCAGGTGAACGATACCTTCGGGCATCGCGTGGGCGACGAAGTATTGACGACTTTTGCCGAAGTGGCCCGCGATGAGGCTCGCCAGGAGGATGTCGTGGGCCGAATTGGTGGCGATGAATTCATTCTTATGTTCCCACATGTAGGGGCCGATACCGCCGCTGTATGCCTGGAACGTATCCGCAGTCGTTTTGAGGCCATTGAATTCACCACCGAATCCGGTGAAACGTTCAATTGCGCCGTTACGATGGGGGCGGCAGATTTCCCGGCGAACGGCACCAGTGATGAAGAATTTGTGGAACTGGCCGATCAGGCGCTCTACAAAGCCAAAGAATTAGGGCGCAATTGTATTGTCGTGAACCAGCGGAAGGTAGGCGCGCAGGTCGCTTAAGATGTATACTGCTCCTTGGTCGAAAAAGAAGGGGAGCGCACATCATGAGTTCTGACATTCTTATCTACGGTGCGAACGGGTATACCGCCGAACTAATTCTTCGACTCGCCAAAAACGATAATGCAACTCCTATCGTTGCGGGGCGCACCGAATCCAAAATAAAACTGATCGCAGAGGAACTGGACCTGCGGTATCGTATTTTTGGCTTGGATGATCCCGCTGAGGTGGACGCTGGGCTGGAAGGCTGTGCGGTCGTACTGCATTGTGCGGGACCTTTTTCCCGTACGGCCAGAGCGATGGCTGAAGGGTGTATCCGGACGAAAACTCATTACCTCGACATCACCGGAGAGATTGAGGTTTTCGAACTTATGGCTGGCATGGGGGAGAAGGCGAAGGCTTCGGGCGTGATGCTGATGCCGGGCACGGGGTTCGACGTCGTTCCGAGCGACTGCCTGGCCGCTCATCTAAAACGACGGATGCCCGATGCCGTGGATCTCGAACTGGCTTTTCAAGGTGTCGGAAAACCATCACGTGGGACGGCCATTACGATGGTTGAGGGAATTGCACAGGGCGGCATGATTCGTAAAGACGGAAAAATGACTGAGGTGCCTTCCGCGTGGCAGACGAGGAGGATGGATCTGGGACTGGGTGAGGTCGATGTGATGACAATCCCTTGGGGTGACGTGTCAACGGCGTATTACAGCACGGGCATTCCGGACATCAAAGTATTCATGGCGGCTGACCCGGGATTGCAAAAGTTGGCCAAGTTCAGTCGTTACTTCGGCTGGGTATTGAGTTCCAGGCCGGTACAGTCGTTTTTGAAAGGAAAAATTCAAAGTGGCCCTGCAGGACCCAGCGATGAAGAGCGAGTCCGTAGCGAATCACGGTTGTGGGGCAAGGTGACGAACGCTTCGGGGAAGTCGATGGAAAGTAAGCTCCGAACACCTGAAGGATATACTCTGACAGCACTTACAGCGTGGGCAATCGCGAATCGAGTCGTCGCGGGGAATGCCCCGCCCGGTTATCAGACCCCTTCAATGGCCTATGGTCCGGATTTCATTCTCGATTTCGAAGGTACCGAGCGTAGCGACGAGGTGTGACGACCAAGTGGGACGACGAGGTGTGACGGTGGACTTTTGACACGCCTCGGGTTTGTATGCTACTATTTGCCCCTAAGTAGGAGCACCAGTTCCTCACCTTATAGCCGCGATTGCGTGCTCATTGGGTTAGTGTTTGCAAGATTCTTATGATCTTTTGCGACCGTGGACTGGTATCCGCGGTCGCTTTTTTGTGTATGCGCCCAATTTCGGGCATACAAGGAGGACATCGGCATTCCAAAGCCACAAGCAGATAAGACACGAATCAACGAACAAATTCGTGTCCCTCAAGTACGTGTGATTGATGATGAGGGCGAGCAGCTCGGCATCATGAAGCCTGAAGAAGCATTGCGTATAGCAGATGGAAAAGGGTTGGACCTGGTAGAGGTTGCGCCGAATGCCCAGCCTCCTGTCTGTCGAATGATTGATTACGGGAAGTATCGTTATCAACAGAGCAAACGGCTCAAAGAGGCCAAGAAAAATCAAACGATTATCACGGTTAAAGAAATCAAATATCGGCCGAAAATTTCGGATCATGATTTTGATTTCAAGACCAACCACGTCATCGAGTTTTTGCAAGCCGGGAATAAGGTGAAGCTGACGATTATGTTTCGCGGTCGTGAAATGGCTCACCCGGAATTCGGGAAAGATTTGTTGCAGCGTATTTTGGACGGAGTTGAAGGCCATGCGTCCGACATTCCTGATTTGGCCCGTACGCGTCTCGAAGGACGTAACATGAGTATCGTACTGTCGCCGGTGAAGAACTAAATCGGCGATTTGAATAAATTTGTAGTGTACAGGCGCGACGAGTGACCGCCTGATTAAAAAGGAGCGTGTTATGCCTAAATTGAAAACGAAAAAGAGTGCTGCCAAGCGCTTTCGCAAAACGAAGAGCGGAAAATTCAAATTATCTAAAGCATTTGGTGCTCACTTGCTGACCGGAAAAAGCCCGAAACGCCGTCGCAACATGCGGAAAGCTGCTGTGCTGTCCAAGGCGGATGCCAAACGCGTCAAGGGTATGCTGCCCTACGCTTAAGTGCGCGTTGCACATCTACGAATAGAAAGACTCGACCGCCACTTGCGCGGATAACACGAAGAGGTAAAGACCATGCCACGTTCAACAGGAAGACCCGCATCCCGGAGTCGCCGTAAAAAAATTCTCGATCAAGCTAAAGGCTACCGCGGAAGTCGGCATCGCCTTTTGAAGACCGCCAAGCAAGCCATCGATCACGCGGGCGTTTATGCGTATCGTGACCGTAAAGTGCGCAAACGCGAATTCCGTCGCTTATGGATCGCGCGAATCAATGCCGGAGCGCGTGCCAACGGTCTCACCTACAGTAAATTTATGCAAGGCTTGAAACTCGCGGGAATCGATATCAATCGTAAAATGCTTTCCGAAATCGCGATTCACGATGCGGCTGGATTTACCCAGATTGTCGAGACTGCCAAGGCCAAACTCGAGGCTGCCAGTTAAACATGCGTATTGTTCCCGCGGTCGATATTCGCGGAGGCCTGTGCGTTAATCTGATTCAGGGCGACTACGATCAGGAGACCGTTTTTTCGGAGAATCCTGTCGAGCAGGCGATCCAGTGGTATGAAGGATGTGGCAGTATTGTGCACATCGTTGACCTGGACGGTGCCAAAGCGGGTCGCTGCTGTATTGAGGACGAGCTCAAAGCGATGCGTGATGCTGGAGTCCCGGTGGAAGTTGGTGGTGGAATCCGCGACATGGAAACCATCAGGCAATTGATCGATCTTGGCGTGGAGCGTGTCATTCTAGGCACGGCCGCCCACAAGTCTCCGGATTTGCTCAAAGAAGCCGCGAATGAATATCCCGAGTGTATCGTCGTAGGCATTGATGCCAAAGACGGTAAAGTTGCGCTCAGCGGCTGGCTTGATGTCACCGAAACCGATGCCGTTGCTTTTGCGTTGCAGGTTGAGGCCTTCGGGGCGAGTCGTATCATTTATACTGACATCAACAGCGACGGCATGATGCAGGGACCGAACATGGATGCCACCTATGCCATCGCCAGTGCGGTCAATATTCCGGTTACCGCATCCGGCGGCATGTCTTCACTCGAAGATATCGCGACAGTCAAAAAGCTCGAATCGCTCGGCGTGGATGAAGTCATCATCGGTCGTGCGCTATACTTGGACGTATTCAGCATGGCCGAAGCCTTGGCCGCTGCATCAACCGAATCCGGGTAAGCTGCACGAGGAGATTTCATGACCCAACGATTCCAGACCGTCACCCTGATTGGGGTAGGACTGCTTGGGGGATCACTTGGCCTGGCGCTCAAAGAACGTGGTCTTGCAGGCACCGTTCGAGGCGTAGGGCGCCGTCAAAGCAGTCTCGACACCGCGCTTGAAATGGGCGCGATTGACGAAGGCATGCTATCTCTGAAAGAGGGTGTTGTCGGTGCCGATCTCGTCGTCATTTGTACACCCGCCAATGCCGTAACGGACACGCTTGATGTCATACGCTCGCTGTGCGGCAAGGACACTGTTGTTACGGATGTTGCGAGCACGAAAGCAGTTATTTGCAAGCATGCCCACGAACGATGGTCTGCCCCCTATTCTTTTATCGGAAGTCATCCCATGGCCGGTTCCGAAAAATTTGGCCCTGAGCATGCGCGCGCCGACCTCTATGACGGTGCGATCACTTTGGTGGAGGCGCCGGACAATCATTTACCTGAAGCCCATGCCGCAGTCGTTCAGTTGTGGGAAAGTGTGGGGTCCAAAGTAATTCGAATCGATCCCGCTCATCACGATGAATGTGTTGCGCGAACCAGTCACATTCCGCACGTGGTTGCGGCTGCATTGGCTCAATATATTCAAGACCCGGAAGAGGTTCAACCCTTTATCGGCAATGGTTTTCGCGACACGACTCGCGTTGCTGAGGGACGTCCTGAACTTTGGCGCGATATTTGCCTTACGAATCCCGATGCCATCACGCAGGGGGTGCGGACGCTGATCGACGAGTTGGTTCACGTTTCTGAAGCGATTGAAAACGGGGACGCCGACGCGCTGGATGATTTCTTTGAGAATGGCGTACAAGCTCGAAGGACACTGCTGGATTCATGAGCGGATTGTTCATTACATTTGAGGGCGGCGAAGGCGTAGGCAAAAGCACTCAGATAGAACGATTGAAAAATGCACTCAAAACGGCCGGACACGAGGTGGTCGTCACTCGCGAACCGGGTGGCACGCCGATCGCCGAACGCATACGCGATGTTTTGCTCGATCCTGCAAACGATGATATGACACCGATGGCCGAATTGATGCTTTACGAGGCTGCCCGCGCTCAGCACGTCGGAGAATTGATACAACCCGCGCTTGATGCCGGAAGAATCGTGCTCTGTGATCGGTTCAACGACTCCACGACGGCGTATCAGGGTGCAGGACGCGATCTTGCGCTTGAGGATGTAGAGGTCTTGCATCAACAGGCTACGGGAGGCCTACTTCCGGACGTGACGATACTGCTGGATCTTGATCCGGCTGTTGGATTGTCGCGCGCCAAAGGCGAGGGTGCGGGCGACCGTATTGAGAAAGAATCACTCGCCTTTCACGAACGTGTTCGCGCCGGTTTTTTGGAACTGACTGAGCGATTTCCTAAACGCATACACCGGATCGATGCCGATCAGAGTATCGATGCCATCGCCGACGCGGTTCATGCTATTGTGATGTCCAGGCTGGCTGCCAGGGGGGACTAAATTATGGGTCTGGAGGACATACGCGATCAAGAGATTCCCATGCGGCTGATTCGCAATTTGTTGCAGCGTAATCGTATCCCCAACGGTATGCTTTTTTGGGGACCCTCCGGCATCGGCAAATCGATGACGGCCATGATGTTCGCCAAAGCGATTAACTGTAAGGAAACTCCCGGCGATGCCTGTGGGAAATGTATTTCCTGTCGCAAAATAGACAACGGCAATCATCCGGACATTATGCAGGTGTCTCCAGTAAAGAAGTCCCGTATCATCGACGTTGAAGCCATCGAAAACGTTATTGAGATGGCCTCGCTTCGGCCTTACGAAGCCGACTGGCGGATTTTTATCATACACGAAGCGGATCGGATGCGCGCTCCGGCGCAGAACTATCTGCTCAAGACGCTCGAAGAACCCTTGGGGCCATCCGTGTTTATTCTCGTATCCGAATACCCCCAACTGTTGCTGCCTACGATTCGTTCCCGCTGCCAACGCGTGCGATTTCGGTCGTTGCACCCCAACACGGTGAAAAGCCTGTTGATGGAGCAACGCGAAATCGCTCCCGATCTCGCCGAAGCGATTGCTGAGATTTCACAAGGGCAGATGTCGCGCGCGCTCGATTTGGTGGATTCCGATAAACGGGCGATGGTCTTCGACATCATTGAACGCTTTCACCAAGGCGAAGATCCGCTCGAAATAGCCGAAGAGTTCGCGAAATACGTTGCGTCTCAGAAGAGCGGCATTGAAAGCATGGTCAAAACGGACTCCGATCCGGTGGATGTCAAAGAGATGTCGAAAGAAGACCGGGAACAAATCAAAGAGGAGCAGATGGCCCTGGTGGACGCGCTGAGCCGGCGGAATATACTGGAATTTCTATACCTGCTCGAAATGTGGTATCGTGATGTCATGGTTTACGGGGCCACGGGCGATGCTGCTCGGGTTCTCAATCGGGATCGCTTGGTCTTGCTGGAACAGGCCGACACGAAAAATTCCGAGGCCAAAATCGGTGCCATTGAGAAGGCTCGAATCTATTTGGAACGATTTTTGAATGAAGATCGCGTTTTTCGCGACCTCTTCTTTGTGCTCGCCGGTTAAGGCTTGAGCCAGGAGTATTGAATGGCACAATTGGTAAAAATGCGGATGCGCAAGCCGCTCCGTGTATATACATTTCTCAGTCGGGATCTGCCCATCAATCGACATGATCGGTGTGTCGTGAAAACGGAGCGTGGCCTCGAATTCGGACAATGCGTCGTGCCGCCCGAAGAGTGTAACTCGGATGAGGTTCGAAAATTCACGAACACGGTCGTCCGTCTGGCCTCTCATCATGACGAGAAAACCTTTGACCAGATCAAGGGTGATGAGAAACGCGCGCGTAGCCTTTGCATCGAGAAGATCAAGTCGCGCAAACTCGCGATGAAGTTGGTGGAATGCGAATACTCCTTTGACCGCAAGAAGGTCATTTTCTATTTTACAGCGGAAGAACGCGTGGATTTTCGCGAACTCGTCAAGGATCTCGCGCAGGAATTCAAAGCGCGTATCGAGTTGCGTCACATCCAGGTGCGCGACGAAGCAAAGATTATTGGTGGCATCGGCACCTGCGGTCGTGAACTGTGTTGCACGACCTGGATGAAAGAGTTCATGCCGATATCCATGAAGATGGCGAAGAAGCAGAATCTTTCGTTGAACCCGACAAAAATCAGCGGTCAATGCGGACGGCTTATGTGTTGTCTGAGTTACGAAAACGACCAGTATAGCCACGCCAAACGCAGTCGTCCGAAAGAAGCCCCGAAGAAGGAAGATCTCGAAGGCATTCGCGACAAGATGGAATCTGAAGGCAAAGATGCCGCAGAGACCATTATTCGCAAGGAAGAAAATCGCGACCGGAGAGGTCGCGAGCGTCGTCCGCGTGAAGATCGCAGACCACGAGATGATAGCGCTCCCAAGAAAGATGCCGCGCCCGCGAGTGATGCCACCGAAGCGCCCAAGACGCCAGGTGCCGAGGGAGATTCGGATCGCCCTCGTAAACGTCGTCGCCGTCGTCGACGTAAGTAGCCTTCATTCATGCCGCTCGTTGATTCCCATTGCCACATTCAAGATTCGAAGTTTGATGACGATCGTGAGGCAGTGATTGAGCGCAGTCTTGAAGTCTTGGATTGGCTCGTGGTGATTGGCGACGATTTGCCCACGAGCGAGGGGGCCTTCGCGCTGTTACGCCCGCGAATTTATGCGACCGTTGGCGTTCACCCTTATTATGCCGCGACACTCGACGATGCGATGGAAGCCCGGTTGCGAGAAATGGCACAACACGATCATGTCGTCGCGCTGGGCGAAATGGGGCTGGACTATTTCAAATACAACGACACACCTCGGGACGTGCAGGAGACGGCGTTTCGTCGGCAATTGGAGTTGGCCGTCGATCTGAATTTGCCGGTGGTCATCCACAATCGCGAGTCCACGGACGATCTATGTGCGATTCTTGATGAGTATGCCGACAGACTCTGTGGTGGCGTTTTGCATTGTTTTGCAGGGAGTCCGGAATTCGTCGCGAAATGCGTGGAGTGGGGGTTTCACATTTCCTTCGCCGGAAACGTCACGTTCCCAAAAGCCGAAGAGTTACGAATTGCCGCTAAGGAGGTCCCCCTCGACCGTTTACTCGTTGAAACGGACGCGCCCTATCTTGCGCCACAAAAAGTACGCGGAAAACGATGCGAGCCTGCTTATACGGAGCACACCGCCCAGTTTCTGGCGGACTTTTTGGAGGTTTCGTATGAGTCTCTCGCCCAACAGACGGCTGCCAATGCCACAACCCTCTATCGCATTTCTTAGGAATAGCTGATTCGCTCTTGCTTCATGGTTTACAATGGCGCCATGGCTCCCATTGCACCCGATACGACGACCCGCGGTCTTTGTTCTGAGACCATCGCTTCGCAACGAAACGAGGGAGATGTGTGTCTACTGTCCACGACGGAACAACGATTTTTTACCAATCCCGTCGAGATTCATGTCGTCCATCGGATCGAAGAAGTCATGCCTTTGTTAGAAGCGCTCGATACGTGCGTGCAGTCCGAAGGGTTGTACGTGGCGGGATACCTTTCCTACGAAGCGTCGCGCGCTTTTGATGATGCGTTGCGTGTGGTTGACTCCGGATCGTCGCCGCTTTGCTGGTTTGGAGTATACGAGGAAGTTCAATCTACCCTACCGGAGTCGCGGACGGATGAGGTCTCTCGCTTGAAGTGGACACCGGGCGTGTCGCGGGAAGAATTTACGGAGACCATCGCCCGAATTCGCGATTACATTGGCGCTGGCGACACCTATCAGGTCAACTACACCTTTCCTATGACAGCTCGCTTCGACGGCGATCCCTATGCGTGGTTTCGAGCCGTCAGCCGCGCACAAAGGGGCCAGTATAGCGCCTACATACACGCGGGGGATCATCATGTGTTGTCTGCGTCACCGGAGTTGTTTTTTTCGTTGGACGGTGACACGCTGACTACCAAACCGATGAAGGGCACGATCGCACGAGGACTTACTGTGGAGACTGATCGGAAGCAGGCGGAACAGCTTCAAGCATCGACGAAAGATCGAGCGGAGAATATCATGATAGTGGATCTACTTCGCAACGATATGGGCCGCATCAGCGAAACAGGCTCGGTACAGGTTGAGAAACTCTTCGAAGTCGCGCGATACGATACGCTTTGGCAGATGACCTCCACCATTTCATCAAAAACACAGGCCAGCGTCCCGGAGATCTTCCGTGCGCTATTCCCTTCAGGCTCCGTTACGGGCGCGCCTAAAATTCGCACGTCTGAAATCATTCGTGAACTGGAAAAGGGGCCGCGCGGCGCCTATTGTGGCGCGGTGGGGTGGTGGGGGCCCAATCGACAAGCGGAATTCAATGTCGCAATTCGCACGGCGACCTTTCAGCCGGAGCAGGCAGAGTTGGTGTATCCGGTGGGCGCCGCCATTACCTGGGATTCGTCGCCTGAGGGGGAGTATCAGGAGTGTCTTTTGAAGGCGGAATTGGTGACGAAGGCGCGACCGGAGTTCGAGTTGTTGGAATCGCTTCTGTGGGACGGCGAGTTTTTCCTGTTGGAGCGTCATTTGTTTCGATTGCAGCAGAGTGCGGATTATTTCGGATTTCCGTTTGATGAAGACAGGGTGAAATATACGCTGAAGCGCACTGTTCAGAACCGCGGGGAAGAGAAACTAAAGGTACGGCTATTGTTGTCGCAAGACGGACAGAGTACTTGTAGGTGCGAACCGATAGCGCCTGAACCGACACTTCGCGTGGCCTTCGCGCGTGAACCAGTGGATAGTCTCGATGTCTATTTGTATCATAAAACGACGAATCGCACCGCGTACGACCTGGCGGTACAAGGGTGTGATGCGAACGATGTGATTTTGTGGAATCAGGATGGTGAAGTGACGGAAAGCACGCGGGCCAATGTCGTCGCGAAAATTGACGGCGTGTGGAAGACGCCCCCGGTGTCCAGCGGGTTACTGGCTGGAACGTATCGCGCGCAACTATTGAACGAGGGCGCGATTGAGGAGTGCGTTTTGATGCGTGAAGACCTGCTACGCGCAGATGAGGTAAAGCTGGTTAATTCTGTGAGACGATGGATGGCTGTGGATTTGCTTGACCCTTTCGACGGTGACCAGGAGTGATCGACATTCTTGCTCAACATAAACGTGAACGTCGTATCGCGTTAATACTGTTCGTGATGATGGGAGTGCTACTGGGTGTAATGCGGGTCGCGATTTCGACTCCCAGCAACGAGGTCGCATCAGGATCGATTCTGGAGTCACGATGAAGGGCCGCATGCTGTTTGCCGGGATGGTGCTGACGTGTCCGCTCCAGGCTTATGCCTATGTGCCGTATCTCGATGTGAGTTTCGGCGCTGTGTTGCTCTCGGGGATTCTTTTGTTGTGGATCTGGCAGTGGAGAAGACTTCCGATTCGGACTCCGCTTGAGTATTGGTGGCCGATGCTGGCTGCGGGTGTTGCTGTGATCTGGAGTAGGGGCGAGTGGAATGTTGTTGCGCCACTGATAGCGTTTATCGTAGCGGTGCAGTACGTGAGAGGTCGCTCGCAGCTTGAGCATCTGATGCTGCTGGTGGTCATCTGTGCCGGGGCTACGGCGGCGTTGAATTATTATGCGTCGCGTTTCGATATGGAGGCGACCAGTTATGCGCTGACGGGCGATGTTACTTTCGTCGGATCTTACCTCGTTTCAGATGGTTTTTTTCTGTTGGCACTGGGAATCATCTGGGGCGTGTATATCACGCTCGGATCGACATTGGCTCCAGAGCTTCGCACGGCCTCGTTCTTCAGCGTATTTCTATGCCTGGGCGTATTGGGAGGAAAGTTTTTCCTGCTGCGAAATAGTACCTACGATTGGTCAGGATCTCTGGTCGAAACGTCTTCATTTTTGCTGATGATTGCGGTGGCCTTGACACTCTTGTTGGTTGCGCGGATCACGGCGAAACTCTGGGTGACACCTAAGCAGAGCATCGCGTTACCAGCGGTACTTACGTGCAGCCTTATCGGCGGCTTCGTTTATTGGTGTCTGGTTCCGGGTGCTCTGGATGTCTATCACGGTGTGCTGCTGGGTTTGGTGGCTGGCTACGCGCTACCGGATGGCGACGCGTCTTCGGAGGAATCCTTCCCTACGGTGCCGGCGCTTGTGTGCGCGGGTCTGATTGTTGCGAATATGCTCGCCGCGTTTCCAGACAATGAACGGGATGGTCGCAACATCGATTATGTCGCGCAGTCGGATTGGAATCATAATCGTTTCGATGCCGTGCATGAGAGGGCTGTCCGATTAGTAGAGGTGTATCCAAGGCGTGAAGCAAGTATTTACGAATGGATGGCGCGCGCGTCGATCAAACTCAATGCCTTGGATAGGGCATCAAAAGAATTGGCCCTGGCCGGCCGATCAATATCGGAGATGGAAACCGATCCGGTGTTGGAGAAACGGCTCGACTTGACCTTGAGCAAGTTGCGCGTCGCGGTGACGGCATTGTCGACTCCGGAGGAAACATTTGCCTACGAGCGCGCACTGGTTGGTCTGGGGGAGCGGGGTTCCGCGCTGGTATTGCTTCGAATGAAGGTGGAGTCGGGATTGGTGAATTTGCCGGAGTCGTGGTCACGCGAGGTGCGCGCGTTTGTGTATGCTGCTCTGTTGGGCGACATGGAGTACGAGAAGGAAATCGCCCAATGGGACGTTCTGGATCGTCGTGTGGGGGATGGGCTCTGGATCGGCATGCAGATCGTTTCGAAGGCGGAGGAAGACAGCGATGGGTCAATGGCGACAATGCTGGATCGGTGGCCCGACGGTACTTGGGTTTACAGGGTGACCAGGGAAGCCCGCTGGGTCGAGACCGTGTATGACGGTGTGGAAGAAGCCCCGTATCGGCCGAATTTGGTGATTGTAGCGGAGCCGTAATCGTAGGAATCTTGAAGTGATCGCGGTGCGAATGGCACAATAGGGGCACCATTTTTGAAGAAACTAACCGCAGATTCATGCGATGGGGCGAATACTCTATGTGGAGCAACGAAGACAAGAAGGACGACGACGAGAAAAAAGATGAGGGAATGGCGGGGCTTATTCTCAAAGCGCGTACGGTGCTGGTGAACGGTCAGGTCGATCAGGAGCTTGCCCAGAAGGTGATTTCTCAACTCATCGCGCTGAACGCGGACAATCACGATCCCATCAAAGTTTTTGTTACGTCACCCGGTGGCCACGTCGATTCGGGATACGCCATTCATGATGTGATGAAGTTCATCGAATCCCCTATTATCACCATTGGCGCGGGATGGGTCGCGAGTATCGCGGTACCCATTTTTTTCGCCGCGCCCAAAGAGCATCGTTATTCGCTGCCTGGGACACGCTTCCTCATTCACCAACCCAGTGGTGGTGCGGGGGGACAGGCTTCTGACATTCGTATTGAGGCACAGGAAATCCTCAAGATTCGCAAGCGCATCAACGAGATGATTGCGCAGGAGACCGGGCAACCGGAAGAAAAAGTTGCCAAGGATTCCGAGCGTAACTTCTGGATGAGTGCCGAGGAAGCTGTGGAATACGGATTGGTCACGAAGATCGTATCGAACGCGTCCGAGGTCGGTTAAGTCAACGTTCGGACAACTTACAACGCCCAGCTCTCGTCTTCGACCTCAACAATTTTCGTCTGTTCGCGAATGTAGTGACGCGGATCGGTAATCGAGTTGGCGAGGTTCACGGCTTGCGCTTCTCCGTCGCCGAAGAGATCGGTGTAGTCGCAGTGAAATCCATCACAGACATCCATTAGTGAGCAGGTGTTGCACGCCGATATGTGCTCGTATCCCGCGTCATGATTGGCCCGAATCGCCCCTTCTTTATGGTAGAAGCGGTCTTTTCCAAGGAACGTCGTTGCCAGGCGTGAAAGAATGTGTTGTGCGACCAGGCCCAGCTTGCCCAGGATTGGGCGTTCGTAGTATCGCCGCGTGATGCCGGGGTAGCGATATTGAAACTCCCGCGCGAAGGGGCCTATCAAGAATGCCGGAACCAGTTTTTCTGGTTTCATGCGTTGCGGTTGAAGACCGGTCCAGTTCCAACTGTTGTAATCCCATTCATGATGGTCGTAGGGGAGTTGTTGGAAGTTGTAGAAATTCTTCCGGTATTTTTCATCGATGACGCACATGGGCAGGTAGCGCACGTTGCACTCGATGCTCGCTTCTTCGAGCATGTCCATCGCCTGGCTGAGCATCGGTTTGATGTCATCATACTTGGGCACATTGTCATGGGTACGAATGCCTGTTTCCTGGTCTTCGAAAGGATTGAATGCGATGAAGTTCACTGCATTGGCACCGTAGTCGATAGCTTTCTGCGCGATCTCTGGAAGCAGTGGCACGACGGGACTTGACATGGTGCAGTTAAAGCGGAAGGGTACGTCCAGTTCGCGCATATTCTCGATGGCCTGGATGATTTTAACGTAGGCGCCTTTACGGCACACGACCTCATCGTGAATATCGCCGATACCGTGAAGGCTCACCAGAAAATCGCGTATTCCGGCATCTTTGAATTCCTGCAACTTTTCTTTCTTGGCGAGCACGAGGCCGTTCGTAATCAGGGTGGGGTACAACCCGATTTCATCGCAATAACGAATGAGTTCGAGAATGTCCGGGAGAATGGTCGGCTCGCCGCCCTGAATATCGATGGCGGTGTTGCCGTAGGTGTAGCGAAGCGTGCGGCAGATCTCTTTTGCTTTGTCCAGCGTCATGAAATCATGTTCGGGATGGTCGGTATCCGCGATACGATTGAGGAAGTAGCAGAAATAGCAACGCAGATTGCAGGTTTGCCCCAACCAGAGCACGCCACGACGATTCAGCGTACGTTTCTGAGTCGATTTATATTCGCGCTTCGGGGGAAGCATTGTGTCCGGCACAACTGTCATGAGAATTCTCCAAATTTCGGCTTGATACGATTATAACGCCCAGGCTTTGTCCTCTTCTTCAACAATTTTTTCCTGGGCATTGATGTAATGCAATGGATCGTTAATCAACGGGCCGTCTGTGACAGGGGTCGCTTCATCCGTTCCATAAAATTTCGCGTAGTCACCATGAAACCCATCGCAGATGTTGCGCAGGTTACAGGTCTGACACTTTTCGTGATGCTCATATTGCAAATCCTGGAGCGCGCGAAGTTTCGCTTCGCGGCGATACCAATAGGCTTCTCCCAGTACTAATTTTCCCGTCGCAGCGATCACACGCTGAGCGGTGTAGAAAAGTTTGGTCTTGATCGGACGGTCTCGCTCGATTTCAATAATTTTGTTCGCGTCGGAGCGATACAGTCGGCGCGCGAGACGTCCCAGTTTGTAGGGGCGATTCAATTCGGAAGGTTTCATGCGCTGCGGCTGCATGCCCGTCCACATCCAGCTCTCGTAATTCCATTCGTGATGATCATAGGGAAGCTGCTGGAAATTGTAGAAATTCTTGCGATACTTTTCTTCCGCCATGCACAGGGGAAGATAGCGCACGTTGCATTCGATGCCCGCTTCCTCCAGCATTTCCATCGCCGTGTGCAGCGACGTCTTGATGTCGCCATAAGTGGGTACGTTCTCGTGCGTTCGAATACCGGTCTCTTGATCTTCGAAGGGATTGAAGGCAATGAAGTTTACGGCGTTCGCGCCATAGTCGATCGCTTTTTGCGCGATCTGTGGCAACAGCGGAACCACGGGCTTAGACATGGTGCAGTTGAAGCGAAAGGGAATATCGAGCTCAACCATATTTTCGATGGCTTGAATGATTTTGGTGTAAGCACCCTTGCGACATACGACTTCGTCGTGTACATCGTCGATGCCGTGCAGGCTTACCAGGAAATCACGCACCCCCGAATCTTTGAATTCCTGCAATTTCTCTTTTTTCGCCAATGCAAGCCCGTTGGTAATCAGCGTCGGGTAGAGGCCGATCTCGTTGCAGTAACGATTCAATTCGTGGATATCCGGATGAATGGTGGGTTCGCCACCCTGAATGTCGATGGCGGTGTCGCCGTAATAATACCGAAGCGTGTGGCAGAGCTCCTTGGCCTTATCCAGCGTCATGAAGGGGTGTTCGGGATGGCTTGCGTCATCGATGCGATTGAGAAAATAACAGAAGTAACAGCGCAGGTTACAGGTCTGCCCCAACCACATGACACCACGACGGGACAACACGCGTTTGCGCGTCGTTTCGTATGTTTTTCGGCCCGGTGTTGGAGTTGCAACTTCGGTGGACATAACAACCTCTTAATTCGTTGTGTCACATGGTCTTGGAGCCATCAGGGGGACACAGCCTTGACAACATGATAAAGAATAGCAAAATTGGGTGTTATCCGTAAAGCAATCCAATCGATTCCGGAAGTGAATAATGAGAAATTATCGTGTTTTAGGCTTCTAACGTTATCGTGCCGGAAAAATAGAGGTGTTTTCCCTTGGATAGGTGCACGTGGCCTTGCTCACCGCTTCGAAGCGCCTGCAGCACCCGCGCGTTCTCGTAGTAATCCGTGTTGATTGGTGTCATGCGAATCACGTTCTCGTCCATGGTTGATTCGAAGCGCACCGTTGGGAGGCTCTCGCTTGTTGCCACCAGTTTGCGGCCGGGCGTGTAGTCCTCGTTGAGATGCACCCAGTCCAGCAGACTCGGTTCCAGGGGCGCGAAATCCTTGGACTCGTGATCGGTTTCCCAATGCGTGTACTCCGTGGAGAGACAGACCGAGGTGTGGAATTCCTGTACCGAAAGATCGCTGTGGGTTTCAATCCACAGTTCGATGGCGATACCGCACGGGTCGTGTGCGCGCATCTCCCAGGTCAGCGTATAGGGGAAACGTCGCGACGCGCCGACAAAACGATACACGCCTTCGGCTTGTTCGGCAGAATCCCAGCGCAGTTTGTTGCTGTCGCTCCAGAGACGATGAACGAGCATCGACGCGTAGACTTGCAGCGCGTGGGTGATCTGATTGTCGTCGTATGAGAGCCGGATCTGGCCCTGGTTGAAGGTTGCTCGTAGTTTTCCTGATTCGACGGTATAGGTTGCTTGATCGGTATCTTCAGGAATCTCGTCGTCGACGATCTGGGTGAGATAGTGATCGATAACCTTGCTGGAGAAGTCTTTTAGCAACATCCGGCCTTTGTTGAGCAAGAGCACTCTGTCACACAACGAGTTCACCAGCTCCAGATCGTGGGACACGAACACGATCGTCTTCTTTTGTTCGATCAACTCGCCGATGCGTGTACGGCATTTACGTTGAAAGGATTCATCACCCACGGCAAGAACCTCATCAATCAGGAAAATATCCGGATTAGTGAATGCTGCGACGGCAAAACCGAGACGCACGAACATGCCGCTGGAATAGGTATCCACTGATTGTTCGATAAACTGGCCGATGCCGGAAAAGTTCACGATATCATCGAATACCTCGTTCACTTCCTCGTGAGACATTCCAAGAATGCCGGCATTCAGGTAAATATTCTCTCGACCGGTCAACATGGGGTGGAAACCTGCGCCCAGCTCCAGCAGTGATGCGACGCGACCGCGAACGTTGACGGTGCCTGCGGTCGGAACGGTAACGCCGGAAATAATTTTGAGTAGCGTGCTTTTACCCGATCCGTTTGCGCCGATAATGCCGAAAGATTCACCTGCCATCACGTCGAAATCGATTTCGTTCAACACGGTGAGGGTCTCGGAGCCTTGCCCGCGTATCCAGTCGGAGAGGCCGCGTTTGCCCAGCAACACACGGCCGCCCCGTTGGGCGCGAAAATCTTTGCGAACTCCCTGGACTTCGATGACTGGTTGTGTCATCAGAGTTTATCCGAGAGTGTGGGGGACTGGGAGCGAAATACTTTGACCCCGATGAGCAAAACGAGTCCAGTACAGATGATCGGCCACGCGATGAGTTGAAACGACGGAAGTTGTCCCATGAAAAGCAGTTCGCGATAGGCTCCGATGTAGCCCGCCATGGGATTGACGAACAGTAGGGGGTAAAGGTGTTCCAGATCGCTTTCGATGAGTCTCTCTTTTACGAAGTTTGAACTGTAGATGACCGGCGTTGCGTAGAATCCGAAAAGCAACAGCGCGTTGACCATGTAGGAGACATCCCTGAATTGCGCGTTCCAGCATGAGCACAATAATCCGATGCCAACGACGAGTAGCGCCTGCATGAGGAACAAAAAAGGGATCAGCAGACTCACCAGTGGCGGAACATGTCCGATTAGAATCGTATAGATGATGACAAGAAGCATCGCGCCGATGACAAGATTCACCAATGCAACGCCGATGCTTGCGATGGGCACGATCTCGCGTGGAAAATTGACTTTTGAAATTAAGGTGCGGTTGTCGATTAGTGAATCGGTTGCGGTTGATACGCCGACCGAGAAGAATTGCCACGCGATGAGGCCGCTTAGAATAAAGACAGCTGACCCCTTCGGGCCCAGGTCACCCGCGAGCCCCTCGAGTCGAATTTGAAACATGAAGGAGAATACGAAGGTGAGCACGGCCATCATGAGCAGGGGTTCGATGATGGCCCAGAAAAAACCCATCGCGGCATATCGATATCGGACGCGGATATCCTTCCAGATCAAATCGAGGAGGAGTTGCCGGTTGCTCATGAGATCGGGAATGACCCTGCGTAGTTGACCTTGCTGGGTGTTGGTATAGAACTCGGAACTCATGGGGCCTAGTCTAACACCGCACTCCAACGACGCGCAAATGACTCGGCCAGCTCTGCGAGATAATGATCGGCTCGTTTGATCGCGTCATTATGGTCGCTGGCGATCGAGTCAATGGTGATGACTTCCTTGAAGAATTCAGTTTTGAAGGCCATGTCATAGGCGACCGTACCGCAAAAGGCCACGACGGGTTTTCCGTAACGGCGTGCGATTTTTGCCACGCCCATCGGAGCCTTGCCGTGTTCGGTCTGTGCGTCGATGCGGCCTTCGCCCGTAATGACCAAGTCGCATTCCGCAACGACTTCTTCCAATCCGACAAGATTGGACAACAATTCAAAGCCCGGTTTGAGTGATCCGCCACACAGCGCGACCAGTCCGGCACCCATTGCGCCGGCGGCTCCTGCTCCCGGCAATTCCGAGACGGCGTACCCGGCGTGTTCATTTAGGAGGCCACCGAAATGTACAAGCGATTTCTCAAGGGCATCCTCCTGGTCTGGTGTTGCGCCTTTTTGTGCGCTGTAATTCAACATGGAACCTTGTGGGCCGTGCATCGGAATGTTCACGTCACAGGCGAGGGCTATCGTGGTCTTAGCGAGTCCCGGATGCGCCTCCGATCTATCGATGGCCGCGACTCGAACTAATTCGAGACCTCCTGGTGAAATATCTTCGTGCTGTTCATCGAGCAATCGAATCCCTAGGGCGGATGCAATTCCGGCACCGGCATCATTTGTCGCGCTTCCGCCTAGTCCGATAATGCATCGTTGGGCACCGCGGTCTAGCGCGTCGCGTATTAATTCGCCCGTGCCGTATGATGTCGTTACCAAAGCATTCCGGTCATCTGGGCTCACGAGAGAAAGCCCGGATGCGGCGGCAACTTCGATGACGGCCGTCGTGCCATCGTCGATGAGTCCGTACTCGGCGGTGATAGGGCGCATGAGGGCATCGTGCACGGTAAGCGAGACGCGCTCTCCCGGGATGCAGGACAGAATCGTGTCGACGGTTCCTTCACCTCCATCGGCGATGGGGCGTTCGATGCAGGCGACGTCTGGGTAGACCGAATGGATTCCACGTGCAATCGCAGAGGCGACTTGTGCGGCGGAACGGCTCTCCTTGAACGAGTCTGGCGCGATAACCACTGTTTTGGGTGATGCTTGCAATGAATCCAATCCTGTCGATACAATCAACATTGCCAGGGGGACTACCATGAAATGTACCAGAATTATCGCCGCCGTTGTAGCCTGTCTTTTTTTTGTGGTGGCGATGCCGGGCTGTGCGACCGTGACGACGGCTGGTAAAGGTGTTGTTAAAGCGGGTAAGGTCGTCGGGAAAACCACCGTCATGGTGACCAAGAAAACAGGCAAGGTTATCAAGAACGCGGTGGACTAAACGCTGGCACTATGCGCGTGAATAACGATGCGCGGCGGCCCGTCAAGGCCTTGTTCCATTGGGGTTAAATCAGGATGCAACACGTTCATCCAGGATCCCGCTACTTCCAGGTCGATGCGCAAGGGACCGTTCGTCCATACTGATCGAATATCTACTCGATGGGGGTTCCAGACGATGTGATCGATGATGCGATCATTGATGCGTAGCTCTGCGGGTGAATGCAGGCCAGCGACTTCGAGATAAATGGGGGACTCGTCAAAGCGTTCATAGCCTTGAATATCCGTTTGGTAGGTGACCGTGTGGCCGAAATCTTCAAGTCCGGATTCGCGCCATGGTTTCATGGGAACCGATATGGGTACACGATGCCCGGTAGTCTCGTCGATCGCCGCGATAGGCGTGATCAATGGTGCGTTAATTTCGTCGATGCGTTTCCATTGTCCTTCGATGCACAACACACCCTGAATCGATTCCGTTTTCGGCAGACCGTAGCTGACGAATCCGGGAAATCCGATGTCGGAATCGTTTTTTTGATTGAGTATTTCCTGGGCAAAAGTGATAACCTGATTCGCTGGCGGCATTAACGTGATGTTTAGGTCGAAGCCGTCCTCTGGAGTGGAATTGCTGATCCGCCATTCCAGATGCCCGATTACGCCGCCGGGATTCGAGTTTAACCGTTCCGCCAGATTTTGTCGAGCGTCTTCGATGGTGCCCCAGGGATGCCCTGCGAATCGACACTCGGTCAACGCCGTCGCAGGACCGTACAGACGTGTCGCCATCCATTCCGGCTCCAGTACGCGTTCGACAATCAGTGCTCCAGGCGCTGTCGTTTCATCTTCGGGCAACCGTTCCGGCAGAAATACATAGGTCCGCGCCTCAAGTGCTTCCCATTGGTCATGCACACGGAAGGACTCTTCTGGGGAACATGCGCAGATCGGTGTCATCGTGCCCGACACGTGGTCCCAGAGCTCCACATGTCCGTCTATCGAAGTCGAAATCTCCAGGGCAATATCCGAAGCATCATGGTTCACGTGCGTCAGGTGAATAAATTCAAGATCGTCCATTGTGCGCCGCGTAGCCAAAAGCTCGGTCGGAGTTGAGTGATCCGACTTGGTCGCCGTAACCGTTCGGCAGTCCCACGCGGTGAGTTGTTCGATCACCGTTGAATAGTCATCCAGGTCCACACCTTGAATCACCCGTACAGCGTACTCCTCGAAGAATGCTGCCAACTCTTCATTGGGCTTGCCATCCAGCAGATAGGGCACCGTTCCAATCGCAAGCAATCGACCGCCGCTTATGGTGAAGTCCTGCAGCAGTGCATACGTACTTGAGCGCAGATTGGTCATAGGAGGCATCAATACGACCGAATAGGACCGATCCTTTACGCGAATTTGGTCGTGTTCCGCGTGGGCATGCAGGCCGAGCAGTGTTTCGTCGCCGTAATCGAAATCGATCTGATGGTGCAGCAACTCTCTTGTAAATGTCCATACGTGGCCACTCAAACTATAGGCTGTGAACGAGTCGTGTGTCATCGTGCATTGAATTGAAGTGTTCGGAAGCAGCATGAGCACCTTGCATTGTGAATCGCCGAGACTCTGAATCCATGAAAGTCGCGCAAGGCGATCAAAATGTTCCTTGGCATAGGGCCATCCGCTCTCACCTGGCATCAAGTGGGGAAGCGGTGCCTGATCTGGGCCGCTTCGTGCAAACGAGCCATCTAATGTGAGATACGTCACGCCCAACGCCAGATGTCGATAGGCCAATCGGCGCCATCCTTCAATATTCAATGGTTCCGTAGGTGTTTCATATACGCCGATGACTCCGCGGGTTCCAATTTGTCGTTGCGTGGAAACGGCCTGTTTGATTTCGATATCACCGTAACCAGTCTCCTCGGTGTCGACGCTCATCGCGATAGCGGGAAAGGGTTGCCTGGCGTACAACGGCATTCGAGAGCCGGTCTCAAATATCGAACGATGAAGGGAGGTCGGTCCGGCAAAGAAGCCAGATGATGGGATTTTGTGATCTTCGCCCCATTGCTGAAACGTATAGGTGAGCCCCTCGCGGAACAATGCTTCGATCATCGTCCAGAAGTGAAAACGAACTAATGTGCTTCCGCCATCCGATCGCGCCAATTGAGGAAGCACCGGGATCAGCGCGTAGCCATGCGCCTGCTCGAACAGATCAGCCAAGTCATCGTCCCACGGAATCATTCCCGGACCCGCGGGTAACGACGCATTGTTGGCGAGTATCACGCCAAGTGTATTTCCGAAGAAACGTTTTGTCTGTGCCTGAATCGGCACGTACGTATCTTCGAGATACGCATTTATCGACGCCGCACGAAGGAAGCGATACTGAATGTTGCTTTGATGGCGATGAAAAAACAACAATTTCGTCCGTGAGTCTGGCAATCCATCCAGTGCTTCAAGCGTGATCGATTGGTAGTCCATGCCCTGCTGTACAAACAAGGCGAATGGTTCATTGCGGTCTAAATATTCGCGTGTCGCATCGTCTAAGGTGCCGTGCCCGAACTGTAAACACGACGCGGCGTGTTCAGGATGTTTCTTGAGCCATTTCGTCTTGCCCGGGCTTTGCGTTGAGCTCAGGTCGTCATAAATCCACACCGAATCGTGTCGTTTGCGCGCGCGGGACGTGGCGGCCATGAGGCTGGATAACCAGTCGTCATCCAGGTAGTCTGCCGCGTGGGAGGAGGGGGGGGAGTCAATGAGTACGCCCCCAATGCCCCCTTCGAGGATGGTATCGATTTCTGATTCAACCGTTTTTACGTCGGGAGCGGAGGGCCAATGCCAAAAGAGGACGGAACGATGTGTGTCTGGCGAACGAGAGAAGAGTTTTCGGATACTACGCAGATTCATAAGTGAGTGGGCCTGAGATCCGGTCTTGTTTCATTCACACCATTGTATCGCAACAGCACCGAGCGATGCGTGGCAAGACTAGGGTAGCCCGATAACAGGTTCGTTGTCGGCGTAGTGATAGATTTCCCCGGTTTTGATGAGCCTGATAAACAGGGACGCCACATTGGCATCGAGTTTGTGTGCTTCGGAACAATATTCTAGCTCAGACAAAATCTTTTCTGCCGGAAGCCCTTTGCGATATGCGCGATCACCTGACATGGCATCGTAGGTGTCCGCAACGGCGAGAATGCGCACACGGATGTCTTGTTCATCGGCCGAAAGGCCGTCTGGATATCCTGAACCGTCCAGGCGCTCATGGTGTGAGCGAATCAGTGCCAAGTGTTCAGGTGTGAGATAACTCACCGGTTGCAGCACATCGTAGCCGATCACCGGATGCAACTTAATCTGTTCCCATTCTTCGTCGGTCAGTTTTTCTACTTTGTTCAATATCGAGTCACTAACGCCGATCTTGCCGACATCATGCAGCATGGCACCCAGGCGAAGCGTTTCCTGGTCTTCAATCGAGAGTCCGAGGTGTTGTGCCGCCATCACGGCATAATTGCGTACACGTTCGCTGTGACCGTGGGTATACAAGTCCTTGGCTTCCAAGGCACGGGCCATTGAGTTCAATGCAGCCAAATGCGCCGATTCCAGCTGATCCAGCAGGCGCACATTTTCAATGGCGACCGCGGACTGATTGGCGATAATGTTCAACACTTTCAAGTCACCGTCGGTGAAGGGGCGACCGTCGCGCTTTTGATTGACGTTGAGTACAGCGAGCACTTTGGGCATGGAATTTTCTGTGGGCAAATCGTTGAGCGGTCCACCCACAGCGAGATTCTGAGCGGAGGTACGTTCCATCGGCACCGATACAAATGACTGATCCTGTAATCGATTGCTCAATTCAGCGAAATCTGGGTTGTTTTCAAGATCCTGTACGCAAAGCGGGAGATTGTTTTGGGCAACCCATCCAGAAATACTGTCATCGATATCCACGCTCTTATCGATGGTGTCAATCGAGATGCCTATGCTCGCGGCCAGCTCCAGCCGCGTACCGTCAGCCGAGGTCATCATAATGGAACCACGTGCCGCATTCACGCGCTCGAGACTGGCTTCCAGAACGAAATCGAGCAACACTTGTTCATTGTGAATGGCTGCAATGTGTTCGCTGATTTTGAACAATTCGGTGAGGTCGCGCAGCCGTGCATTTTCGCGCACGAGTTTATAACGATCCAGCGCATTGCTCACAGCAAGTTTGATTTCGCTCAGGCTGAAGGGCTTGAGTACGTAGTCGTAGGCACCTTCTTTTACCGCGGCGCGTGCCGTCTCCAACGTGGCGTAACCGGTCATCACGATGGGGATAAGCGAAGGGGCAACTTTGCGTGCTTCGCGGATTAACTCGATGCCGTCCATTTCGGGCATCATAATGTCCGTGAACAGCAGGACAATATCATTGGGCACACTAAGGGTATTTAAGGCATCGTGGCCCCCGACTGCCGTGACAACGGAATAGCCTTCGTCCGTAAGAATATCGGTGATCAACTCCCGAATAACCGGTTCATCATCGACCACCAGAATCGTATTTTGTTCTTCAGCCATACACCCCTCAGTATGTTTACACGAATCGTACCACATTATTGTCAATTTTACACAATTCGACGATTGAGTAGGGGGGTACTGGATAGCTTACACGCAATGATACGTGTCCTAAATTCAACTCAGACGTTTTTGCGCTCGACGAAGGGCCGCCTTAACCTGACCCGGTGCCGTGCCGCCCGAAGTCTTGCGTGCCGATACGATGGCTTTGGGGGAGAGGACCTTCTTGATATCGTTTCCAAACAGGGTCGAGTAGATCTGAAACTCAGCGACGGATAAATCGGCGAAACGTTTCCCTGATTTCGTACACTGCAATACCATGTTCCCGATCACTTCATGCGCCTCGCGAAACGGCATGCCTTGCGTAACCAGATAGTCCGCCAGATCGGTCGCCTCCAGAAAACCTTCCTGGGTTGCGTCCAGCATGGCGTCTTCATTTACATGAATGGCCGGAATCATTTTCGCGACGACTGCGAGACAGAGCTGCACAGTGTCCGAGGCATCGAACACCGGTTCCTTGTCTTCCTGCAGATCGCGATTGTAGGTCATGGGTAGGCCCTTCATCAGCGTCAGCAACGCCGTGAGGTCACCGTAGACACGCCCGACTTTCCCGCGTACCAACTCTGCGACATCGGGATTTTTCTTCTGCGGCATAATGCTGGAGCCTGTTGTGAAAGCATCGCCGATTACGATGTAGTTGTATTCCTGCGTGGACCAGAGAATCAGTTCTTCCGAGAAACGCGACAGATGCATCATCGTTATCGAGGCATTCGAACAGAATTCGATCAGATAGTCACGATCCGATACCGCGTCCATGCTGTTCGTTGAGATAGTGTCGAAATCCAGTTCTTTCGCGACCATCTTGCGATCAATTGGGTAGGTTGTGCCCGCCATGGCCGCCGAACCCAGAGGCATTACGTTTACGCGCTTGCGCAATTCGCCGAAGCGCTCGGCATCCCGGGAAAACATCTCGACATACGCGAGCATCTGGTGCGCCAGCAGGACCGGTTGGGCGTGCTGGAGATGGGTGCAACCTGGAAGGATGACCTCAACGTGTTTTTCGGCGAATTTCACGAGAGCCAATTGCAGGCCGTTCAATAATTCAACGACAATATCAATTTGGTCGCGCGTCCACATCCGCACGTCGGTGGCAATCTGGTCATTCCGGCTACGTCCCGTGTGCAAGCGTTTCCCGGCATCACCAATCCGCTCGGTCAACGCCGCTTCGATATTCATGTGTACGTCTTCGAGGACTGTATCGAACTCGAAAGTGCCCGATTCGATATCCTTGCCGATTCTTTTGAGGCCGGAAATAATCTTTTTTACGTCGGCTTTGGAAATGATCCCTTTTTCACCCAGCATCCGGGCATGGGCGATGCTGCCCCGAATGTCCCACGGAGCCAAACGCGCATCGAAGGACACTGATTCGCCCAAGGCCTCAACCAGCGCGTCAGTCTTCTGTTCAAATCGTCCGCCCCAAAGTTTTTTCATGAATCATCCCTTAGCAAGTATGTCGATTACAAGTGGAAGAGCCCCGCATTTTTCCGAACCCGCAGTCGTAGCGAATTCAGCTTGATGAATCCGCCCGCGTCTGCCTGATTGTATGCACCTTCGTCATCTTCGAAGGAAGTAATTTTTTCGTCGTAGAGCGATTTCTCAGCCTTGCGGCCCACGAGATCGCAGTTGCCTTTGTAGAGTCGTACCCGCGCGGTACCCGTTACGTTTTCCTGCGTCTTATCGACCGTGGCCATCATCATTTCAAACTCCGGAGCGAACCAGAAGCCGTTGTAGATTAGTTGCGCAATTTTCGGCGAGAGTTGATCGCGCATCAACATGACTTCCCGATCCATTGTGATCGATTCTACGCCACGATGCGCACAATAGAGAATCGTGCCGCCCGGTGTTTCGTATACGCCACGGGATTTCATGCCCACAAAACGATTTTCCACAATGTCGATACGACCAACGCCGTTTGCGCCACCGAGGTCATTCAGTTTCGTCAATATTCCGGCCGGTGTCATTCGTTCGCCATCCACCGCGACGGGCATGCCCTCTTCAAAATCGATCTCGACGTAGGTCGGCTCATCCGGCGCATTCAGCGGACTGACCGTGGTCATGTACATGTCTTCTTCGGCCTCGGCCCAGGGGTCTTCCAGAATGTCCCCTTCGTAGGAAATATGAAGCAGATTCCGGTCCATCGAATACTTGCTCGTCTTCGGCGGTGGAATTTCCAGCCCGTGTTTCTCCGCGTAATTGATCAGCGATGTGCGGCTATTCAGATCCCATTCGCGCCACGGTGCGATAACCTGCACGTTCGGCTCTAGGGCGTAGTATGCGAGTTCAAAACGAACCTGATCGTTCCCTTTGCCCGTTGCGCCGTGCGATACGGCATCGGCATTTTCTTCCCGAAGAATTTCAATCTGCGCTTTGGCGATTAGCGGTCGCGCCACGGAGGTGCCTAGCAAGTACGTGCCCTCGTAGATGGCGTTCGCCTTCATCGCCGGCATCACATAGTCGCGCGCGAATTCTTCCTTGAGGTCTTTCACATAAACCGCGCAGGCTCCGGAGTCTACGGCCTTCTGACGGGCCGGCTCGGTCTCTTCGCCTTGACCGACATCGGCGATGTACGCCACGACGTCAGCGCTGTAGGTTTCCTGTAGCCACTTCAGAATGATGGACGTGTCCAGACCACCCGAATAGGCCAATACCACTTTATTTACTTTCTTTGACATTGCAACGGACCCTTTCTCCGATTATGAATTGATTAGATGAACCATTACGGCTTTTTGTGCGTGAAGGCGATTTTCCGCTTCATCGAACACGACCGACTGGCTGCTTTCTATAACTTCGTGCGTAACTTCTTCGCCTCGGTGCGCAGGCAGGCAATGCATGAATATCGCATCGTCCTTCGCTTTCGCCATCAATGCTTCATTCACCTGATACGGCATGAACTTTTCCAGACGTTTTTCGTATTCCTCTTCCATGCCCATGCTCGCCCACACATCCGTGTAGACCACATCGGCATTGGCCACACCCGCGGCCGCATCGTTCGTGATTTCATAGGTACCCAATGCCTTCGACTGTGCGTATTCATGTGCCGATCCGGTTAGTTCGTAGCCTTCCGGACACACCAGCGTCAGGTCAAACGAAAATCGCGTCGCAAGGTTGGCCCACGACGCGAACATATTGTTTCCATCTCCAACGAAGGCCACTTTGAGGCCGTCGAGAGTTCCCTTGTGTTCAAGAATTGTCTGAGCGTCGGCGAGCACCTGACACGGATGCAGGTCGTCGGTCAGCGCATTAATCACGGGAATGTCGGCATACTCCGCCAGTTCCAGCACCGCTTCATGGGAGTGTGTGCGCGCCACGATGCAATCCACCCAGCGTTCCAGGTTGCGCGCCATATCCGGCACCGTCTCCCGCTCACCGAGTTTCGTGGTCATGAAAATGGCCTGGCCGCCCAACTGAAAGATGCCCGCTTCGAAAGTCATCCGTGTGCGCAGGCTGGGTTTTTCAAAGAGCATCGCGATCGATTTACCGATCAACGGCTGGTGTAGCTCACCATTGGCACGGCGACGTTTCAGATCCTGCGCGAGGTCGAGCAGGGCAGTCAGCTCTTCGGCTGAGTAATCCGACAAGGCAATAAAATCAGCAGGCATCTAAAGTTCTCCCAATACCGCGTCCAAGGTAGCGACAACGTGGTCAATTTGTTCGTGGGTGACGATAAGTGCAGGCAAGAAGCGTAACACCTTTGCGCCCGCGGGACCGCAGATAACACCCTTCTGGGCCATCGCTTCAAGAATCGGCGCAACTCCGTCGTTCAACTGTACACCGATCATCAATCCCGAACCACGCACTTCCTGAACGGTGGCATGTTTCGATTTAAGGGTCTCTAATTGCTCCATGAAATAGGCCCCGGAGGTCTTGTCATTTTCTACCAGTTCGTCATCCAGGATTACATTCATCGTCGCGAGCGCCGCAGCCGTGCATAGAGGATTTCCCCCAAAGGTGCTGCCGTGTGATCCCGGTGAAAATCCCTGAGCGATCTCGTTCGTGCAGCCGAGTGCTCCGATGGGCACGCCATTGCCAAGGCCCTTGGCCAGCGTCATGATGTCCGGTGTAATGTTGGCATGTTCGTAGGCAAATAACGCGCCGGTCCGCCCACAGCCCGTCTGGATCTCATCGAGAATCATCAAGATATTTTTGGAATCGCATAAGGCGCGTACCTGTTTCAGGTATTCCGGGTCGCAGATGCGTATGCCGCCTTCGCCCTGAACCGGCTCTAATAAAATGGCCCCGACATCTGGAGTAAGTTGCGCTTCCAAAGCGGCGAGGTCATTGAAATCTGCGTATTTGAATCCCTGCATTAGCGGGTCGAATCCGTCGTGCAATTTTTTCTGACCCGATGCGGTGAGGGTTGTCATCGTTCTGCCATGAAACGATTCGTTGGCGGTTACGATGGTCGATTTTGGCGTGCCCTTCTGCACCCAATACCGCCGTGCGAGTTTGATCGCTCCCTCATTTGCTTCGGCGCCGCTGTTACAAAAAAACCACTGCTCCGCAAAAGAATTCTTGCAGAGCAGTTCAGCGAGTTTCGCCTGAGATTCGTATAAATGAAGATTCGATACATGCACCAGCGTCTTCGCCTGTTCACAGATCGCCTCCGTGACCTTGGGATGACAATGACCCACGGCGGTCACAGCGATTCCTGCGAAGAAATCAAGATACTCGTTGCCTTCAGCGTCCCATAGGCGCATGCCGTCACCCCGTACCATCGCCCGCTTCCGTGGGCCGTAGGTGTTGATGACGTTGTTCACGTAAAGGTCGTTGATTTCCTGAGTATTCATTGAGTCCTGTCCTGAATCGTTTGCCAAGAGAATAATAGAATCCTGGGATATGCGCAGTTTTGGGATTTACGAAGTGCTATTTTGTGGTTTTGGAAGTCTCTTTTTTCGTGCTGGACTTCGAAGAGGTATCGCTTGAGCTCTTGGATTCACTGGATTTCTTGGAGTCGGAAGACTTCGAATCAGATGATTTCGAGCCATTTTCCGAACCAACATCCGACGGTTTTCCGGATTTGGTCTTGTAATCCGTCTCGTAGAAGCCGCTTCCCTTGAAGATGATGCCCGCACCCGAACCAATCAGGCGTTTGCATGCCCCCCCGCAGGCCTGACACTTGACACGCGGCTTGGCATTCATGCCGTGAAAATGATCTTCTGTCTCCCCACATTTCTTGCATTGATAAGTGTAGGTTGGCACGGTGTAGTACTCCTTGTCGTGAGTCGACCCAATGAAGTAGCCAGCTCGGTCTAAACAAGTCCTCAGGACTAATAATCCCAAGGGGTTAGAACCGGATACTCTAGCAAAATAGGGCCAAAAAGTGCAATGTTGTTGCTATCGCCACCAGCGGTACTTGATGGGCTCCTTCAATTGTTCCAGATCGAGCTGGAAGGTACACGGCCCCGGTTGCTTATACAGTTTGACCAATAACGTGTTTTTTCCCAGTTTCACATATACCGTCGGATCTTCCTCGTCGCTCTCAGGCGAGTACACCAGCGAGCCATTCAGATAGACTTCCATCGGAACCGTACTCTTCGGCACCAGACGCATCTGGCCACGCGTGTCGCCCACGATTTCTGCATAGGCATACGCAATCCCGTAGTCTTCCGTTGCGCTACCCGAAAATCGAGGACCCAGCTCCGCGTCGAGATCGATCCGATAGTCCTGCTTCGCCGTGGCGTAAACCGATTTCCAGGTGATCGCTTCATACCAGCCGGGGTAGGTGGCATTCAGATCGACGGCATCTTGAGGAGGGTACACGGGCACTTGCGATGCCCACGGACTGTAGGGGAACATCCCGATCACGGCCCACGAGTGCGTGAAATCCTGGCGTTGATGGCGAATCCACTCCACACTGCTCTGGTGGACGGATAAAGTGCCCTCGGCGGACGGTACAGAGCGACGCACGAAATGTTTCAGCAGATTGATGAAAAGGTGATCGGCTATCGGATTCTCGCCAAGGTTCTCCATAATGGGAAGGCTGATAAAAACGATGCGCCCGCTGCCGTATCGTTTAACCAGTACGTTGCTGCCCCACAATGAGTTTCCGTCCAAGTCCGGGTGACTCACCGATCCGCAAATATCTTCGTCACTCTCTTCGACAAACGTCGTCGCAGGAGTAATTTCGTTGTAGGTTGCACCCATGAGACAACGCGAGGGCAGTTCCTCGAATATCGGATGAAGTTTCGCATAATGATAGGTTGGGGGGCAGGCTTGATTGGAGGAGCGTTGAGTCGCGAGCAATACAGGGTCAATCAGTTCGACGAATTCGTTCCAATCCGAGGGCGGTTGGAAAAACAATGCAACCGATCCCGCTCGCACCTGACCCAGAATCTGCGCCAACTCGTTGTCGGGATACGCGCGAATCGTATTGCTGATCGGGGGAATGATGTGGATGGGCGCGGTGAATTCGATACGGGAGACGAGGTTTGCGCACGCGTCTTTCCATTGGTTGCGCGGATCGAGCAGGTTAATCGCCCGTTCCCACGGTGCCACCTTGGGGTATACGAAGAAGTCAACGGAGGACTCGGCGATACGGCGCATGTTCTGCATGACACGAACCACGAAACGGTGAGGTCCGGGCGAACCGGACGCCGCGATGGAACCTTCCCAGATAAGTTTTCCTGATTTCGGCAGGCGCACACCGCGTTTCTTTTTCCACAACACTTGATTGGTGGGGCCGACGACTTGCAGGGATAAATCCGCGCGTCCATCCAGCTTGTCCTCATTCAAGAAATGTACTTTCACCTGCGTTTCTTGCCGTGGAATCAGATTATTCTGTGCCAATTGGACCATCACGTGTGTCTGCCCCTGGTGTGGTGCCAGTCCTTCGAGCGTGGAGACGTCTGCCGAGCCGCCAGACGAAAGGCAATAGCCAGCAACTCGGGTGTTGGTGCGCAAGGAATCGATAATTTCACCCAAGGCGATCCGTTTCAAGTCTGCCGTCTTCGCCGTGAGTTCAGAAGCATTGGCGAAGATACGTTCCAATTCACGGCTCGCCACTTCCGCATCGAGAGCCGTCGCTGATTCGCCGTCAAGTGCAAGATGCCCTATCGTGAGGGAGCGAACATAACTCAGGACATCGTTGTTGCCCATTCGGCTCACGTAGTTCGAGGTGGTGCGATTCGTAATGCCGATGTGTTCCAGTGCGACAAAGTCGACCTCTTGCGCGTCATCATGATAGGGACGAAGAACGCAGGCATGGTTGGTTTTCGGATCGCGGTGGTAGATGACGCGGCTAGGATCGTCGTCGTGTATTTTCGAAAGGTCCACCTCATCGAGGCTCAATAGATCCCAAGCCACGATGCTGGGATGATTGCGCAGTGTGGCAATCGCGTCCAGATCCGATGCTGCGCCGAATTCTACTTCGACCAGCATGCCGATTGTGTCCGCATGGTTAATCAAAACTTCGCCTGTGGCGTCGGGGGAAACCCGAATCAAATTGAAGCCGGAAGAGGATAAGGAATCCAGCGCATCAGTCGATAGTTCCTCAGAAGACCAGCCCGTGCAGTCAAATCCCTTTACGTACAACGGACGGTTGTTGAAGAAGAAGCGATTTTCCTTGACGGTAAACTCGCGCATGCCAAAGGAGATCGAAATCGTCTCCGAGGCTTGTTCTGCGACGCTGATGGTGCATTCCAGGGTGTAGAGCGTAACCTCACTCGGAGACCAGGCACTATACTCTTCAAGCGCAATGACATTTTTGCCGGGTTGGCCTTCATGGGAGAGGTTTAACTCTGGGATCTTTAATTCCACCGTTGCGGAGTCATCGACATTAACACGCACCGAAATTCGGTTTCGACGAATATCGGGCTGGATGTAGATGGGGGAGGGTGACGCGGAGTCCTGCGTAGCGGTAGGTGAGTTGGATTGTGAAGACATGAGGACTCCTGGTGGAATTCAATTTTGGATCGGACATGGCCCGGTGATTTAGAGTTGGAAACGATGCAAAGTATACCGTAGTTAGGTGCGAAAAGTCAAAAATTCCACGCGGCCACAGTAAGCATCACGAATCCGATGAAGGTCTTGGCGAAGAGGCCCGTGACCTTCCCCAAAGCGGCGCCAAAGCCCACGCGCACGGCCCCGTCAATGCTGTGCTCCTGTCGTTGCAGTTCATACAGGGTCGCCGACGCGAATGCTCCCAGGCAGGCACCAACTACCGTTCCCACCAGTGGAATCGGGATCAAGGCAGTCCCAATGATGCCTCCCACGAGGGCGCCCACGACGGAGGCCACGATCGAACCCTTGCCGCCGCCGAATTTAGCCGCGCCGAATCCTGCCGCTGCCGTTTCCAATACTTCGCCCAACAGCGCGAGTCCAAGCAGGATTCCAAGCGTGTAGGGACCAAAATACTCGAATCCGCTGATTGCCCATACGCACGCAACAGCGAGTAGAATCAGCCAGTTGCCGAACAAGCCGACCAGATCGAGCATCAAGGCTAGGAGTATCACCAGTCCAAACAGAATCCAGCCGAGAACCGCCAATATCGTGAATACAACACTCATTTAGTAGGTTTCTTTTTCGCTTTCGTTTTTGTTTTTGTTTTTGTTTTTTTCTTTGGACTGGGCTTCTTGGTAGATGGTTTCTTGGCAGTTCCTTTCTTTTTGGCGGCCTTTTTCTTGGTAGCAGCCTTCTTCTTGACCGGTGCCTTCTTTTTCACGGTAGTCGTTTTCTTTTTGGTTGCAGTCTTCTTTTTGGCAGCCGTCTTTTTCTTGGCAGTAGTTTTATTCTTGGCAGTCTTCTTTTTCGCTGCAGGTTTCTTGGCGATGGTCTTTTTCTTCGCGGCGACCTTTTTGCGCAATGTCGCCCTCTTCTTGGGCTTGGATACGACCTCTTTACCTTCGAGGGTGCTCAGAATACTCGAAGCATCCTCCAGTGCCCTGCCCCACAGCGAAGATTCGCCGCTTAGGGTAGCGGGGGCAGCTACAGGAGGAGCAAGTTCGAGCACAGGTGTGGCCTCGGGTGCGGCTGATTTTGCCTTCGGAGTGATCTTCCGTTTCTTGGGACGGGCCGACTTCTTCATGGCATGCGCTCGTATCCAGCTAGCAATGGGCTCAAATACTTCGATCGGCGCGTTTTTGCCGTAGATCATATCAATATGGTCATAATCATATTCAGTACCCTGTGCTTGCGAAAGAATGGTCAGCTGTTTGTCCCGGGATGCTAATGAATCGTGAAACTCCTGAACGGCCCGCTGTAGACCAATATTGTCGAGCGGTGCCGCCAGTGAATGCATCGGCAGTTCAATTGTTGGCAGGAAATCCTCCATATCGATGTTGCTATCCTCGAGCACCCACCGACGATTTTCGGCGCAGTCAAACAAGTAGCGCGTTACCTCGACAGGAGGCATTTCGACAACATTAAAAAACGTCACGTCACGCGACATATTGGCGCCGTTCATGGGGATCGGATTGTCTTCGCGGGTAATCAACTGTCCCAAGGGAACCAGTCCGCGCGCGTAGCGTTCCGCAATAAACGGGAATGTCGTTATGAACGCGTTTACCTTTGGGTAGATGGTGATATTGAGGTCCGCGAAACCTGGAGGAGCGCCGATTGACGTTGCGCTTGCGATGCGATCCGTGCCCTGCGTGGCGGCATAGGCGTAGAGCAGCAATCCGCCCATCGAATGCCCGACCCAATGCACCTTGTCGTATCCCGCAATATCGCATATGTGATCGATGGCTGCTGGAATATCCTTGGTGTAATAATCTTTGAACCGTCCCGAATACCGTGACGTGCCGATAGGGGGTTGCGAGCGACGATTGCCCCGCAGGTCAATCACCCAGCAATCGAATCCTTGTTCGACCAGAGTGTCCACCATCGACGCGTTTTTGGGATAGGTATACGAGAAAGGATTGGCCGTGTAGCCCGGGCAAAGGAAAATCGGCTCGCCCACGTTCTCCTTGTCGAAGCTGCGATACAGTTTGATGCGCCACCCGTCGCTCGTGCGGACGGTATGCACCTCGGTCGCTCTGGGTTCTTCCTCCCAGAGCATTTTCGCCACGAACCAGTAGATTAGTTTGGCGGCGAATACCACCAACAAAAATATTCCAATGTAGGTCATCGTACCGTGCTCCAGCCCATTGAAGGATTATGAACGATTCAGGTGCCTGTGGATGTCCGCAGCCAGACGCGTCGAAATTCCGCGCACCGACTCCAGCTCCTCAGGCGTACAAGCCTTCATTCTCGCAAGTGAGCCGAAGGCAATCAAGAGTTTCCTTGCCAAGGCGGGACCCACGCCCTGAATCTCTGTCAAACCGGTGCGCAACGTGCCTTTGCTGCGTTTTTTACGCTGATAGGTAATCGCGAATCGGTGGGCCTCGTCACGAATACGGGCCAGCAGGTGCACCACGGGCGAATTTTGCACTGGCACAATGGGGTTGGAGCGTCCGGGAATGAAGAAGCGCTCGGGAGAAGCTGTGCCCGACTCCTGCGAGCGTGATTTTGCGATACCTGCTGCGTGGATATCTTCTATACCCAAATCCTTCAGCACCGCAGTCGCCACACCGAGTTGTCCTTTGCCGCCGTCAATCAGAATCAGATCCGGCAAGTCATTCTCTTCAATGGCCCGCTTGAAGCGCCGCATCAGCACCTCGCGCATCGAGGCGTAGTCATCCTGACCGTCCACGGTTTTCATGCTGTAGCGTCGGTATCGTTGTTTGTTTGCGACCCCGCCTTCGAATACCACCATCGAGGCGACTGTTTTGTCCCCCTGGAAGGTGGAGATATCAAAACACTCGATGCGATTCGGCACGACGGTCATTTTCAGCGTGTCCTTGACCTGATCCAACACGTCCGCGTGCGCCTGTTCTTCCAATTGTTTCTCATCAAAGCTGCGTTTCGCGTTTCGATTCGCGAGATCTACGAGAGCTTTTTTTTCGCCGCGGATCGGTTGCAACAGGTTCACCTTGGTGCCGCGCTGCTCGGTCAGAATTTCCGCGAGCACGTCCGCTTCGTCAATCGCGTCCGGTACCAAAATTTCTGACGGGATCATCGGAGCCTCCGAATAATATTGCAACAAAAACGAACTCAACAATTCGATGATCGGCATCTCGGTTTTCTTGAAGGAATAGGAACGCCCGCCCAGCATCTTGCCGCCACGATAAAACACGATCTGAATTTCCGTGAACCGGTCGATTGTGTAAAGACCGAATACATCTCGATCCGCGGCACCCGACACATCGACGGTTCGCTGTTTCTCCATGGTCCTCTGCAAGGCGCGCAGTCGGTCCCGCAACTCCGCGGCCTTCTCAAACTCGAGTTTGGCGGCGCGTTCCTTGATCGTCGTCTTCAGGTGGGATTCCAGTTCCTTGCTGCGACCGCT
>JAYGCN010000308.1:0-6334 GCA_046583315.1 Candidatus Hydrogenedentota bacterium | reverse complement strand
TATCGTCGATCCATTTATCATCAAAACGTTCGCGCGTCTCGTGTGGATCTGATTTCAGATTTCGATAGTCCCGACTGCGCGCTGTCCGAACCTCGCCGCGTCACGACCACCTCGCCACTCCAGGCCTTGACGCTGATGAATCATCAATTCACCCTGGATGTGGCACATGCGCTCGGTGAACGCATAACGGAACGAGCGGCGCATGAACCGGAAACGGCGCTATCGACGTTGGCCTTCGAATTGATGTTCTCCCGAAGACCAACACCCTTCGAAATTAGGGCCTGTGAGGAGCTAACTGATGAGCACGGGCTCGACGCATTGCTCCGAACGCTATTGAATACAAATGAATTCATTTACATTAACTAGAGACTGATTAAATGCCTGAAAAAGAACATATAGCCCGCGATTTCCACGAGCAGCTACTGTCCCGAAGGGATTTTCTTTCCGATTCTTTCGCCGGATTCGCGGGCATAGGGCTGGCATCGCTGTTGTTGCCCGATCTGCTTGGAAATCAGCAGGCCCACGCGGCGAACACCCTCACGCCTCATCATGCGCCGCGGGCCAAACGTGTGCTCCAGATTTTCTGTCCCGGAGCGGCCTCCCACATGGACCTGTGGGAACATAAACCGATGCTAGAAAAATATCACGGCACCAAACTGCCCGGCGAAGAAAACATGAAAAGTTTTCAGGGGGCCAATGGCAATCTGATGCGCAGCCCCTGGGCCTTCGAACGCTTTGGCCAGAGCGGAAAGATGCTGTCCCCTCTGCTCAAACACATGGGGCAACACGCGGACGATATCGCCTTCGTGCATTCCATGGTTTCCAAGACCAATACCCACGGGCCGGGTTGCGTATTCATGAACACGGGTCAGGCCAACGAAGGGTTCCCGAGCGCGGGGGCGTGGTACAGTTTCGCGATGGGCAGCATGAACGAAAATCTTCCCACGTATGTGTCGATACCCGACCTGCGCGGCGAGCCGCCGAATGGCAAAGCAAACTGGAGCAATGGATTTTTGCCCGCCGAGCATCAGGCCATCGTGTTGGCAGAACACCAGGCGATTCGAAACATCAACGTGCCGTCCAGTGTGAGTATATCCGAGGAGAAGGATTCCCGCGCACTGTTGAATGCGCTCAACGAACAGCATGCGGAGAACAATCCGGGCAACTCAGAGTTGCAGGCGCGAATGGCCTCCTACGAACTCGCCGCACGCATGCAGCTGTCCGCACCGGAGGTGTCCGACCTCGATTCAGAAGCCGAGTCGGTGCACGAGTTATACAGCACCCAAAGTAAAAACAAGCTCAAAGCATCCTACGCGCGAAATTGTTTGCTTGCGCGACGGTTGCTGGAGCGCGACGTTCGATACGTCAACCTTTACTGCGGATCACGCGCTTCAGGCGTGGATGGATTGCTCAATTGGGACGCTCACAAAACGCTCAAGACGGACTATGAACGCCATTGCGCGGTCTTCGATCAGCCGACAGCCGCTCTGCTCACCGATCTCAAGCGAACGGGATTGCTGGACGATACGCTCGTGTTGTGGACCACCGAATTTGGTCGCATGCCGACCCATCAGGCGGGCACATCAGGCCGCGATCACAATCCCGATGGCTTCACTTGCTGGATGATGGGAGCTGGTGTGAAAGGCGGCGTGAGTTACGGGGCAACCGACGAATTGGGACGACGCGCGGTGGTTGACCCCGTGACCGTCTGGGACTATTATGCGACGGTGCTTGACATATTGGGCTTCGATCACGAACGATTGACCTATTATTTCAATGGGAACGAACGACGTCTTACTGATGTGCACGGACATGCCCTGTCCGAAATTTTGCTATAACTACGTCATCAAATCAAAGGAGAACACTCATGGCCTACAAACAAATTCTGTACGACGTATCCGAAGGACTCGCCACCATCACCTTGAATCGTCCCGAAAAACTCAACGCGTGGACGGGCACCATGGAAGAGGAAATTCGCCAGGCCATGTACGCCGCCGAGGATGACGACGACGTGCGCGTAATCATTCTGACCGGGGCAGGCCGTGGTTTTTGTGCTGGAGCGGATATGGGCGGGCTCAGCTCGACTGCGGGTTCCACAGAAACGCCTTCGCTCGAAGAATCCCGGGCACGTATGAAAGAGGATACGCCGAGACGCGACGATATTCGCCCTGATTTTACCGAAAAATACTCCTATTTCCCCTCAATTCAGAAACCGATTATAGCCGCCATCAACGGTGCCGCGGCAGGTCTTGGATTCGTCATGTCCCTGTATTGTGACCTTCGTTTCGCATCTGACAAAGCCAAATTCACGACCGCCTTCTCCCGTCGCGGATTGATCGCTGAACACGGCATCAGCTGGACCTTGCAGCGAATCGTCGGATTGCCCAATGCCCTCGATCTGACGCTCTCCGCGCGCGTTATTATGGCGGACGAAGCGTTTCGCATGGGCCTGGTCAATCAAGTCTATCCCGCGAACACATTCGAAGAAAACGTGAAAGCCTACGCGACCGAGTTGGCAAACTATGTATCGCCACGGTCCACTAGAATCATCAAGGAACAACTCTACAACGCGCAGTTCCAGAGTTTGCAAGAAGCGATCCTCATTGCGAACGACGAAATGTTTAGCAGCCTTCGATGTGACGATTTCAAAGAAGGCGTCGCGCACTTCGTCGAAAAAAGATCGCCTGCGTTCACGGGAAAATAGTAGAGGATCAGGAAGAGGCCTTTGCCTCGAGTTTCTTTTTCAGTTCGGGGTCCAGCGCGGGATACATGTGCGGACTCCACTTGGATTTGATGCCGAGATCGTTGCCTTCCCGTTGCCAGTTATCTTCGCCGTCACGCGTCGTTACGAGCCCCCACTTCAACAGCGAGTCCGCGTTGTCCCCGATGACTTCTTCGGCCGTATGCGCTTTCAGGCCGAGTTGAGTAATCGGTTTTTGTAACGTCGCGAGTGGCGAGCGACGATTCGTGCCTTCGCGATAAATCCCGCCGATGCCAATGCCCGGATACAGCTTCCGAAGTATTTCCTGCACTTCGGTCTGCGGAATCATGCCGCTCTCGTCCGTCGCGACCAAGTTGTAGCGCTCACCGTTTGCGTTATCCGGACTCTCCGCGATTAGCCGTTGCGCTTCGGCCACGTCCCGTACGTCAACAATGTTCCAGAACATGCGGGGATGCCCGTAGCCCTCCAGCATGTCGCCGATGCGCGTCTGCCAGCACCACGGACGTTGATGAGAAGCACTGAGTAGCGGACCAATCACGTGGCACGGGCACACACCGAAGGCGGCGATGCCCATTTTTTCGGCCTCATCATATACATAGCGTTCCGCATCCACTTTGGTCATGGCGTAAGCGGTCTCGCGGTCGTGTTTGATGACTTCCTTGTTCCACTCCTTGCCCTCTTTGCGCAACTCCTGGTTCATGTCCGCCCAACAATCCTCGGTATGCACATGGCCTTCCTCTGCAGGGTGACCCACAGCCGCGAACGAGCTCGTGTAAACCAGCCGCTTGATGGTGCCCGATTTCTTGATGGAGTCCATCACCAGTTTCGTCGCTTCCAGTCCGCCTTCATAGACCTTTATGGGAGTAGAGCCCTCGAGGTTGCCCATTTCTGCGGCAGCATGAAACACACAGCTACAACCGGCAAAAACTTCGTTGTAGGCGCCAGGAATCGTCATGTCGCAAGCATGAAGCGTCACCGAGCCCGGGCCGATAGTGTTCATCGCCGTCGAATGCGCGGTATTCGAAAGCTTATTCGCGTCTCGCACACATGTGCGCACGGTGTACCCGTGTTGCACAAGGTTCAAGACGATATGCGAGCCGATGTATCCGGCGCTACCAGTTACGGATACGGGACCATCGGCAGGACTTACAGGCGTTGTATTGCTCATGAAGTTTTATCCTTATTGAATGATGTTCTTTTCACGCAGTACGATCAGCTCGTCGTCCGAAACTCCGGCGATCGATTTCAGAACTTCCTCCGTATGCTCGCCAATAAACGGTGCGCGAACGGCAGGTACTTCGATGTCGTCCATCTTCCACGGCGGCCCTACAAAGTCGAGACTGCCGAGATCGGGATGCTGAACCGTAACAAACGCGCCGCGATCACGCAGATGCCGATCTGCATACAAGTCGCGCACGTCACGTGATGGTGCAGCGGTTACTCCGGCATCGTTGAGCAATTTAACCGTTCGATCACGATCCCGTTGACGCGTCCAGGCTTCGATGACGGCATCCAATTCCGCTTCGTTCGTCTTGCGCGCTTCGTTCCTGGAAAATCGCTCGTCGTTTGCCAGTTCCGAATGGCCCATGGCCTTCGCCAGTTTTGCGAATGCGTCATCGTCGTGCGCCTCAATCGCGATCCACCTATCCACACCCCATGCGCGATACACATTGTGCGGCGCGTGATGAGGATGAGCATTTCCGACGCGTTCCGGAATCTGCCCGTTCAACTCATAACCCAGCATCACGTCGCCAATCAGCGAAGTCACGGCCTCGGTCTGCGAGTAGTCGATAAACTGTCCCTCGCCCGTGCGTGCCCGGTGATGGATTGCAGCCAACATGGCGAAGGCCAACGCCGTCGCGTTCATGAGGTCCACGTCGCCAGTGGTGTGACAAGGATGATCGTCCGGGTATCCTGTGATATACGAATGACCGCCCAGCGCGTGATGAATCATCGCGTAACCAAGATATTCACGCTCCGGACCCGTCGTGCCGCGTCCAGACGATGACGCGACGATGATGTCCGGTTTAATTTCCCGTAAGCCGTCGTAGTCCATCCCCAGTTTTCCCAGCGCACCGGGGCGCATATTATCGAATACGATGTCGGCGGTTGAAGCCAGTTTCTTGGCCAGTGCCAGCCCTTCCGGTTGGGTTAAGTCGATGTCGATGCTTTTCTTGTTCATGTTCATCGAGTTGAAGGGGATACTCTCGTTCGGTTGTTTTTGTTCCGGTGCAGGTTCCGCCAGCGACCAGACCACCGTGCGGCGCATCAGGTCCAAGCGGTTATGACTCTCCACTTTGATGACCTCCGCACCCAATTGCGCCAACAGCAATCCGGCATACGGGCCGGCCCATACCCACGCGAATTCCAATACGCGTACACCTTCGAGCGGGAGTTTACCAGTGCCAACTTGTTTCGCTGTGACTTTAGGTTTGGTTTCTAAATCCTTACCCAGAATTTCATCGTTGTGCTGACCGAGTTGCGGTGCGGGTCGATGAACGCGTGGGGGAGAAGCCGGCAATTTGTAGGGCCATCCCGCGTAACGCTGCGTTCCCGCGTTCGGATGCTCGACGTCCACGAAAAAGTCTCGCGCATCGTATTGTTGGTAGTTCATCACGTCTTCGGCGGTGTGCATAGGGCCAATAGGAATGCGTTTCGACCCGGCCTCGTGATGAATATCGTCCTTCTTCTGTCCGGCCATCCACTCATCGATCAGTGGGGCGATGTCCATCATATTATTCGCTCTGTATTTCATGGACAACCACGCATCATCCGCGCACCACTCTGGATTTCCCATCAGTTCGCGTAAAGCAGCGAAGTGATGATCGTCCAGCGCGTTGAGGATTACGTAGCCATCCGAGGTCTGCATGCGGCCCATCGCCGGGGGGCGATCCGGTACGCGACTCCACGTGGTCTTGTGGTAATGAGTATGGGCCACCTGTGGCGCAATCATCGCCAGCATCGCCTCCTGCAAGGAAATGTCGACCAGCGCGCCAACGCCGGTTTTGTCCCGCGTGAGCAATGCCGCCAAGGTCGCAACCGCCGCGCACAAACCGCCGTGAAAGCCGACGGGATTGCCTCCCGGTTTGATGGGCGCGCGATCCACGTCAAACGAACGCGTGGGCAATAGATTGCCAAAGCCGGAAGCCTGCACCAAGGTGAGTTCATCGCCCGAAGTTCCCGTGCGTGGACCCGTCAGGCCGTAGGGAGTAATGCAGGTGTATACCAACGAGGGGTTGATCGCGTGGATCGCGTCCCAATCGAGACCGTGATCCGCCAAGACATTCGGATCGTGATTATCGATCAACACATCCGCCCAGCGAATCAAATTCTTGAAGGCGTCCAGGCCCTCTGCATCTGAAAGATCCAACGCTACGCCACGTTTGCTGGTGTTCGTGTAAAGAAAGAGTGCGCTACACTCAGTATCGACCTCGTCATCGGGAAACGGCCCGTACTGCCGCGCCGGATCGCCCTCAGGCGATTCGACCTTGACGACCTCCGCGCCCAAATCGCCCAACATTTTTGCACAATATGGCCCCGAGACCATCGTTGCGAATTCGAGAACCTTCACACCGTCCAACGCATTTGCGCTCATACTTTTTGTGTTCCTTC
>JAYGCN010000262.1:0-2826 GCA_046583315.1 Candidatus Hydrogenedentota bacterium | reverse complement strand
AGTTTGTCAAGATCCACAAAAGTAAAGCACGTATGACCGTGCGATTCTGGGTATACCATACGGGCAACCCGAAGAAACGGATTTTTCAGCGTGAAGTGGATGCGGTTTCAACTGCAGGCCCCGTCTCCATGGCAAGTGTGGCCATGAATAATCTCGCACACAATGTGATCGCACATCTAAAAGTAAATCTTCCCGAGATCATGGACAAGCCTTGAGCCGTGGCGCAACTTAAACCGGGATTGGTCGGAGATGGACCGTATTCTGCGCACGCGACTACTCCGGATGATGTTGATCATCGAAGGTCAACGCCGAGTTCATTTTGAGGTGCGTTCTCAGGGCTTCAATCTGTTCGGCGCGCAGGGAGTCATCCCGGAACACGGGTATGATTTCTCGCAGGATTCTGTAGGTTTCTCGCGAACAGATTGATAGTTTCTCTTCACATTGGGCGTGGTCAACTGCTTGTAGCAGGGCCACGAATTCTATTGCGATAATCTCGAACGAATTTTGGATCACCCGATTGGCCATCAGGGCTGCGTTTGTACCCATACTTACGATATCCTGGTTTCCTTTGTTCGTCGGAATACTGTGCACGTACATCGGAAAAGCGAGCGACTGATTTTCCGCCGCCGTGGACGTTGCTGAAAATTGAGCACCTTGCATACCCAGATTCAATCCCAATATGCCCAGATTCATGAACGGTGGGAAGCGATTGTTCAGCCCGTCGTTCATCAAATAATCAAGTTGGCGTTCGCACAGCATAGACAGCTTCACGGTCGAGATTTTCAATTTATCCATTTCCAGCGCAACGTAATCGCCGTGAAAATTCCCCCCGTGTAAAATCAGGCCGGAATCCGGGCACAACACGGGGTTATCGCTCACGGAATTCAATTCGTTGGAAACCACGCTTCGCGCATACGTGATGGTGTCCAGAATCGGTCCCAGAATCTGTGGCACACAACGAATCGAATAATTTTCCTGAACGTTATTCCTCAGATTTCCGTTTCCGTTGCTCATGGTCTCCAGCGGCATGCAGTTCGGCCTCATGCACTCGCTGTCGTGTAGTAGAGTCTCCATGGTCGATGCGATAGAGTGTTGTCCGGGGTGCTGTTTACGCTGATTGAGTTCAGGATGAATAGGGTCGTGGGGGCATTCAGTCACTTCCATCAATAAGGCTGATGCTGCCACGGCCCAAGAGAGCAGCCGCTCCGCCTCGAATACGTTCACCAGACCGATACCCGTCATCACTGATACGCCGTTCAGGATCGCCAGGCCATCACGTCCGACCAGTTCTAGCGCGGTTAAGTCGCAGCGTGTCATCGCCTCTTTAGTCGGCATCACTTCCCCGTCCAGCACGGATTGGCCTTCGCCTATCAGGGCAAGCCCCACATGCGCGAGCTGTACCAGATCGCCACTCGCGCCGACTCCGCCGTGTTCGGGAATGACCGGATATATCCCATGGTTCAAAAAAGCGACCAGTAGATGCACCAGATCGTCAGAGACCCCCGAGTACCCTTTCATGAAACTGACCAACCGACACAGCATTGTTGCGCGTACAAACAGATCCGGAATACGTTCTCCCGAGCCCATGGCATGACTCCGGATTAAGTTGAACTGTAGTTCGCGCTGTGACGCTTCGGGTATCCGGCAATTCGCCATCGGTCCAAACCCTGTATTCAGCCCATAGACGATGTTTTCTTGCGCATGGGATTTCAACAAGTCGCGCGATCGCGCGAGGTTACGGACTCCTGGTTCTTCGAGTACTACCTGCGCGCCGCCGTAAACAACGCTATGCACTTCTTCCAGTGTCAAGTCCGACGAATCCGTCACAACAACCTGCGCTGCGACCCGGTTTGTCGATAGTTCTCGTTCAACACTCTTGGAAATTCCCATACTCTCCTCAATATTCCGACTGGACGATGAAACCATTGTTTCGCCGCATCGTCAGTTTATTTTCAGTGCAGCCACTTCCGTAGATTTAATCGCATGTGAGACCATAAAGTCCAATAGACGCAGCGAATAGCTTTGGGTGACGGCCTGTCCTGTGAAGATGCGTCCCATGTGACGATGGACATGAGACCGGAAGGGGCGCGTGAACCAATTTGCCGGCCGATCACGGCCCGTGACAAACAAGGTGAACAATTCACCCGAATAGTAGTAGTCGACGATACGTTGCCAAGCCCGAATATGTGAGAAATATTCACTCTCGTAACGCTTAAAGGCGGACGCGCCCCCTTGCTCAATTGCCTCGGCCAACCTCACGGCACCGTCCATGCCCAAATACAACCCACTGGAAAATACCGGGTCAATGAACCCCGCCGCGTCCCCGACCAACGCCCAGTCATCTCCCGCGAGTCGATTCGAGACCCACTGATAGTTGGTATATTTCATGACCGGGGTTAACCTCTTGGGATCAGTAATGTATCGTTTAACAGCAGGCTCTGTACGCAACAGATTGTCGTACCGCTCTTCGTTGCTGTCCCCATATTCCTTCAGGCGCTCATGGTTCATCACGAACCCGACAGACATGCGCCCGGGCAAGGGGATGAACCAATTCCATCCATGCCGAAGACGCCCGATATGAATATGGCCGGGCACGGTCGTATCGGCACTATCGAGGTGTGCAAACAACACGGCATCGGAACGAGTTCCTGAACGCGAAGGAATTTTCATCATATTTGAAAACAATCGTTTACGTCCGCTAGCATCAACAATCAGATCGGGCCCGTCTGTCGATAAATGTTCGTTGACAATCGCAAGACATTCATTTGCAAATTTCGGTTGACCCGTTTCCGCATCAAACTCCAGGCGCGCCGATTGGGATATTAT
>JAYGCN010000236.1:0-12242 GCA_046583315.1 Candidatus Hydrogenedentota bacterium | reverse complement strand
CGTACACGATCAGCGGGATCTTCACGCCGGTATCGTAGACCCAACGTTTGTGGCGGGGCAATCCCGTCCCGTGGTCGGACCAAAACACGACGATGGTATTGTCGGCGAGTCCCGCGTCCTCAAGATTCTGCAAATGTTCGGCGACCCAGTAATCCATGCCCGTAACGAGCTCGTGCAGATTGGCCCATTGTCGACGAATCACCGGGGTGTCCGCGTGGTAGGGGGGGATGAACAGATCGTCGGGATTGCGACGTTGTTCATCCGTGAGGCTTTCGGTTTTTTGCGCGTAGGCTTTCGGCGCAGAACGTACGGAGCCTTCGTGGGTATCGGTGTAGTTGAATACCGCGAAGAAGGGGGTGTCTTTGGCTGGACGGTTCGACCAATGGGCGTATTTGCTCGATGCGTTCCAGATGTCGCCGGCGTAGTCGAAGTTGTAGTCCTTTTTGGAATTGTTTGTCACATAGTAACCCGCTTCGCGCAGATATTCGGGGAAAGGTCGGATCTCTGGCGGAAGTTTTGGGAGGATGCTACGGTCGGAGCCTTCACCACCCGCGCGCATGTGGTGAGAGCCGATGGACATTTGATAGAGGCCGGTGATGATCGCGGAACGGTTGGGCGCACAGACCGGAGCGGTGGTGAAAGCATTGGAGTAGCGTAATCCATTTGCAGCCAATGCATCGAGCGTGGGAGTGATGGCATCGGGGTCGCCATAGCACCCGAGGTGTGCGCTAATGTCTTCGGCGGATAACCAGATAATGTTCGGCCGGTCCTGCGCCGCGAAGGCCTGCACGGTTAGGAGTGAGGTAATGCAAAGAGTCAGGATGGCGCGAAACATGGATAGGTCCTCTTTTATTCGTTTGGAGATTTCTTTACAGCCCACAACATGCCATTGCGTAACATGGTTCTGAAGTCGTCCGATTCGAAATCATCCGGGTGCCCAAGTGCGATATAGTATACACGACCGCCGAATTTATTGATATTGGTCGATGCGACGGGCTCGGGTGGATTATCGAGGTATTGTCCCCACATAAGCGGGGTCGCCGTATCCGCGAGAGGCCCAACCTTGTAGAGCCAGCAGGTCGTGATTCGTTTATCCGTGGAAAGGCCTTTCATAATGGGGTGTTTCTCGTTTTCCTGTCCCCAGATAAAGGAACGCGGGGTATCGGGCGCCTTGTTGTTGTAATGTCCATGATAGTTTCCGCCAAGCACGTCCTGATCGAATGTTGGTCAATGCACTCCATTTTTCGGAGGTCTTTTCTGGAGGATCCACGCATGACTAGCGGTACGGATGCCCACGACGGGTTTTCCGGCCTTGCAGTGCTTTATGATCGGGTCGAGTTGTTCCCAGGGTAAGATCTGTCGTCGGACGGAGATGAATAACACGTCGGCATCTTCGACGATTTCTGTGCCGGGAAGCTGGTGGGGGCGATCGCCGATGAGGAAGGTGCATTTCCAGCCGAGTTTCTCTTCCAGTTCCGCACGAGCGAATTCGGGTACGGTGCGCGACGTTTCATATTCGACCTCATGCAACAGGAAGATGGCATGCACGGGTTTGTCGGCGAAGGAGTGGAGCGCAAGAATGCTGGAGAGAAGCAATGTGCAGAGCAGGGTGCGAACATTCATGGGGTCGAAGCCTTCTATTTTGAATCACTGAGCCATTCAGACTAGCATACTTCTGAATCACCATGCTACGATGCTTTCTGGTAGACAATCCAGCTGTATCATCCAGGAGAGGCATGACTAAAGGGACCGATATCCGCGTGACGGGCGCCGAGTTGTATTTTATGTCCGTTCAGACCCGCGTGCCGTTGAAATTTGGACCGGAAACGCTGGACTCTGTGACCTGTGCGCGGGTCAAGCTGGATGTGGAGTCGGCCTCCCGGCAGAAAGCGTCGGGTTGGGGCGAGACCCCGCTGAGCGTGCAGTGGGTATGGCCGTCGCGATTGCCCTACGCGGAACGGCATGAGGCGCTGAAGAAGTTCACGATTGCGCTGGCGAAGGCCTGGGCGGGGCACAAAAGGTCGGGCGATCCGCTCGAAATCGGGCACGCGTTTCAGAAGACGAAACTGGTCGAAGAGATGGCGCGCTTCAATGATACGGCTCGATATGGCCTGGAACCCTTGCCCTGGCTCGCGGGGCTGGTGTGTTGTTCGCTGTTCGATATCGCGTTGCATGATGCCTTTGGCAACGTCGTTGGAAAACCGATTTATGAGTGTTACTCTGCTGAATATTTGAATCGGGATTTGAATAAATACCTTGAAGCGGATGACAAGTCTGTTTCCTTTGTGGGTAAATTTCCATCTGACTTTCTGGAATTTCCGTGCCCGGATATTTTGCCCGCGTGGCATCTCGTGGGAGGTCTGGACCCAATCGGAGAAGAAGATTTGACCGGAGACGAGCCGGACGACGGGTATCCGGTGTTGCTCGAGGATTGGATCGAGACGGACGGTCTGGATTGTTTGAAGATTAAGCTACGGGGAACTGATCGTAGTTGGGATTTTGATCGGATCGTGCGCGTGGGGAAAATTGCGCTGAAACACGAGGTACATTTTCTGACGACTGATTTTAATTGCACGGTGAAGAAGCCGGAGTATGTGAACGATATTCTTGATTCGCTGGCGGCACTGGAACCGGAAATCTATGATCGAATCCGGTACGTTGAGCAGCCCTTTCCCTACGATCTGGAGGCGAATGCGATTGACGTGCATTCGGTTTCGGAGCGAAAACCGTTGTATATGGATGAGAGTGCGCACGATTGGGAGGTGGTGCGATCCGGGAGGCGACTCGGGTGGACGGGCGTCGCGCTGAAGACTTGCAAGACACAGACGGGAGCGTTGTTGTCGCTGTGCTGGGCCAAGGCGCACGGGATGGAGTTGATGGTGCAGGATTTAACCAATCCGATGCTCGCGCAGATACCGCACGTGCTGTTGGCGGCGCATGCGGGAACGATACAGGGCGTGGAAACGAACGCCATGCAATTTTATCCAGATGCGTCGAAATCGGAGGCGCAGGTGCATCCGGGCATTTACAGGCGACGGGATGGAGGAGTAGACTTAAGTACGTTGAAGGGGCCGGGATTCGGCTATCGATTGGATGAGATGGATCGCGAGTTGCCGGAATCGGTTGCTGTGTATGGTAACGAATAGAAAGAGGAAAATCGTAATGAATCGAAGTCTATTGATCCTGTCGCTGCTGGTCTGCGCAATTGCAACGGCGGATGAGCGCCCGAATATTGTTCTGATCATGGCGGATGATATGGGGTATTCCGATATTGCGCCTTATGGCGGGGAAATCGATACGCCAAACCTGGATCGGCTTGCGAAGGGTGGGTTGCGATTTACCCAGTTTTACAACAACGCAAAATGTGCACCTACGCGTGCTTCGCTGTTGACCGGGTTGTATTCGCAACAGACGGGTGTGCTGAACGGGCCTGCGGTGATGCGTAATTCGGTGACGACGGCGGAGGTATTGAAGGACGCGGGCTATCGCACGATGATGGTAGGCAAGTGGCATGCGCTGGAGTTGCCCGTTGAACGGGGATTCGAACGCTATTACGGATTGACCGATGGGTGTTGCAATTTTTTCAATCCCGGACACAAGCGCGATCATGAACCGCAACCCGCCGAGAAGAATTTTCCGCGTAAATGGGCTGTTGGACTGGAAACTTCACGACCATTCACGCCGACAGACCCGGATTTTTATACAACGGACGCGTTTACTGATAATGCGTTGACCTATTTGGATGAACTGGGTTCCGGCGACGACCCCTTCTTTCTCTATGTGGCCTACACCGCTCCGCATTATCCGCTTCATGCGCGCGCCGAAGACATTGCCAAGTATCGTGGGAAGTATTTGAAGGGGTGGGACAAGCTGCGCGAAGAACGTCATGCGCGCATGATCGAAATGGGTATCGTGGACAAAAACTGGCTGCTATCGCCGCGCGATTCGCGGGTGCCGTCCTGGAATAATGTCGAGCAGAAGGATAAGTGGGACCTGGTCAGGCTCAACGGGAACAAAGGTCGTGGCTTGAAATGGGACGACGCGAAAAGTCGCGACAATTGGGATTTGAAGATGGCCGTGTATGCCGCGATGCTGGATCGAATGGATCAGAATATCGGTCGAATTCTTGAAAAATTGGAATCACTGGACAAAATGGACAACACGTTGATTGTATTTCTGTCGGATAATGGCGGATGCGCGGAAATCGTGCACATCACGCAGGACGTGCCGCCGGGCACGGTGGATTCGTATCGCACCGTTGACCCGCCGTGGGCCAACGTGCAGAACACGCCGTTTCGTCGATATAAACGCTCGGATTATGAGGGCGGTATCGCGACACCGATGATCGCGCACTGGCCGAAGACGATTAAAGCGAATACGATTACGCATCAACCCGGACATATCGTCGATTATATGGCGACTTTTATTGAGTTGGCCAACACGACTTATCCGAAGACGTATGGCGACAAGAAAATTCTGCCGCTGGAGGGGAAAAGCCTTGTGCCGATTTTGAAAGGCGAAACGCGTGAGGGACACGAGTATTTATTCTGGCAATTCAGCAACGCGCGCGCAGTACGTCAAGGCGACTGGAAAGCGGTGCAATTCGGGGATAGTGGCTGGGAATTGTATAACCTGGCGTCGGATCGCACCGAGATGTATGACCTTTCGAGTGAGGCCGCGCCGTTGCTGGAGGAATTGTCACAAGCCTGGGAAAACTGGGCGGCGCGTGTGGAAAAAGATGCTGCACTGAATTGATTGAGGGGGATTGACGCATGTGTGAATGGAGAAAAGAAATGGCGAGTAAAGTTTTGGGAGTGACGCTTGCTCTCGCTGCGATTCAAGTGACGACCTTCGCGCAACTTGCGCCTGAAGACACGCTCAAGCAACTCACGGTCGCTGAAGGCATGGAGATTACGCTTTTCGCGGCGGAACCGGATTTGCGTAATCCAACATCTATGGATATCGATGCGCAGGGGCGGGTCTGGGTGCTGGAAGCGGCAAACTATCGTCTGTTTAATCAGGAGATGGAAGATGAGAAGGGCGACCGGATTCGCGTGTTGGAGGATACGGATGGGGACGGTCGCTGCGACAAGGCGACGACGTTTTATCAGGATCCGAGTCTGCAGGCTCCAATGTCGATTGCGGTTCTGGGCGATCGTGTGTATGTGACACAGTCGCCGGATATTTTTTATCTCGAAGATACGGACGGGGATGGCAAGGCCGACAAGAAGACAATTTTGCTCACGGGATTCAAGGGTGTGGATCATGATCACGCCATCCACGGCATCCAGTTTCGCGCGGACGGTTTTCTCTACGTGAGCAACGGGGATCAGGGGCTTGATGTGGTCGACGGCATGGGTACACGGATTCAGGCGGGCAAGGATGCGCCCTTTCAGGCCGCGACGGTATTGCGCACAGACTTAGAAGGGCAGGTACTTGAGGTGCTCGCGTCGAACATGCGCAATCCGGTGGAGCCGACGATGGATTCCTTCGGGAATGTTTTCATTTCGGATAACGATGACGACGGTAACGAGCAGACGCGTATCAATTATGTGATGGAAGGCGGGCAATACGGCTATTGGAACAAGGGAAGTAATTCGCGTCGGAAGGGCAATCGCCGTTTGGACGAGGTGCATTGGAATAGCGATCAGCCCGGCACCGTGCCGACGATGTTGAAGACGGGTTTTGGGTCGCCGACGGGCATGCTCGCCTATGAAGGTAAGGGTTTACCGAAACGATTCTACCGTACGCTAATCCATTGCGACGCAGGTCCTGGGGAAGTTCGATCCTATCGTCCGATTCCCAAGGGTGCTGGTTTTGAAGCGGAAGTCGAAGTAATCGTATCGAGTCCGGACGACTCCTGGTTTCGACCGAGTGACGTCTGTGTGGCTCCTGATGGTTCGTTGTTTATCGCCGATTGGTATGATGCCGGCGTGGGTGGGCATCGCATGGTCGATGCCGCGCAGGGACGGATTTATCGTGTGACCCGAAAAGGAGAGGGGGGGACTTATGCACCCGAGCCGATCAATCTTGCGACTCGCGATGGTTTGCGTGACGTGTTCATGTCCCCCAATCAAGCGCGGCACTACCTTGCCTTTCAAGCGCTGAAGTCCTGGGAGGGTTCCACGCCTCTCCTGCGGGATCTTTTCAATGGGGGAACCGACCTTGAGCGCGCGCGTGCGTTCTGGATGCTGGCACAGCGCAAGAGCACTCAGAAACCAACTCTGCTGGATGCGTTATCCGATGAACAGCCTGAGTTTCGCGTGATGGCGGTGCGCGGGATCGCGCGTTTTGCGCCGAACCTCAACAAGCACCTCGACGATGTTGTGAATGACCCTTCCGTGGCGGTTCGTCGTCAATTGATTCTTGAAACGGGATTTCCTGCCCGATCGGGACAGCCGTATATGACGGTCCAGATCTATCCGCACCCTTCGGTGTCGCGTCTGGCGAAATTACAGCTGCAATACGACGGCAAAGACCGATTTTACAGGGAGGCTTTGGGTATCGCTGGGCAGGGGCATGAGATTCCGTTGCTGGAGCGACTCGACTTTTCCGTGGGCGAGGATACCTGGAATTCAAAGGTAGCGGGTCTGACCTTGCAATATCATCATGAGCAAGCGTTTGACAGAGCGCAAAAGGCTGCGGCGAACGCGGACCTCTCCATCTCGGATAGAGAAAGCGCGTTGCGGGCGATTGATGCCATCGGTACGCCGGAAGCGGGCAACTATATTATCGACACAGCGATTAATGATCGGGATTCTGCCTTGCAGCCGTTGGCCTTTCATTTGCTCGGTCGTAGCGGGGGGGATGTGTGGCGTAGTGCAATGGATGCAAACAATTTCGACGAGCACCTTGATGTAGCGTTACGTGAACAGGCAGACAACTCAGGTGTTTTGTCGTTCGTGCGATCCTCCCATCGGGTGGGTTCGACGCAAACGATTTTGGATTCACTCACCTTGCGGGAGTTGAGCGAGACTTCCAGAATTGATCATCTTAGAACCTTGCAATCGATCATCGGTGACACGAAGTTCGACACCTTTCCAACGTGGCTCGCTTCATTGAAGCCTTTGCTCGATGATACAAGCGACGAAATTAAGACCGAGACGATTGCGGTGATATCGCGCCTTCGTGGGGAAGAAACGCGTGCGGTGTTATTGGACTATTTTTCCGATCAGGACAAGCCCCGTGCCTCCCGATTGGCAGCATTGCGCCCGCTTGCTCAGAGCAAACAGGGGGCGAATGCCTTGCTGGCCCTCGCTGAGGACGAGGACATACCGGACGATGTTTTGTTTCGTTTGAGTGAGACCTTGCATGCCAGCCAATTCGAAGACGTGCGTAGCGAAGCCGAATCCGTGTTGCCTCGCGAGATGGCGGGTGGCGGTGAATCGCTGCCTTCATTACGTGAGCTGGCGAATAGACAGGGTGATCCAGCGCGGGGGCGAAACATTTTCCTTGATGAAGAACGAGCGACCTGTTCGCGGTGCCATGCGGTGGATGATAGTGGACCAGATGTGGGGCCGAATCTTGGAAAAATCGGGGAAAAGCTGAGTCGACTGGCCTTGTTCGAGTCGATTCTCGATCCGAACGCGGCAATTTCGCACGAGTATCAGGCGTGGATCGTGGATACCAAGGAAGAAGAAGGATTGCTGGGCTACATTCGCTCTGAAGAGGGCGGGGTACTTCAACTGGTTGATAGCAACGGAGTCATTCGACGGATTTCAGTGTCGGATGTGACGGCTCGCGAGTCAAGTACGATCTCCGTGATGCCTTCAGGGCTTTCGACAGCGATCAGCGTTCAGGAGTTAGTCGACCTTGTCGCGTATCTGACTACCCTGAAGTAGATTCAGTTGTTCGTTTGCGCTGGGTCAATACGACCAAGCCCGTTAGGCTCAGAATGCACACGGTGAAAATGATTCCACTTGGAGTGCGCCCGGTCCATTCTGACCAGGGCCAGGGGTAGTGGAAAAAGGCGTAATTGAGCAGGAAGAAGGTCCAAGCGGTGACGACAAGCGATACGCCGGTGAAGATTCCGTCTTCGTTTCGCGATTGATGGCGCAGATAAAAGTAGATTGCGATGCCGAGCGAAATGAGCATGGGGATGATGAAGTAGAGTGCCCAGCCTGTCGCAAGACCAACGGATTCCTCGCGGTACACGAGTTGTCGGATGGTTTTGCCTGCGATGGGCATCAATGTGATGGGGAAGATCATCAGGTAGGGGGATAGTCGTCCGCCGACGATGACGATGAAGGGGATAATGACCATGATGAGGCCGAGATCGTAGACGATATCGATTTGTCGGACTGATCGAAATTCGACGTAGAACAGCAGCGTGACGTGTGCCGCCAGCAAAATCATCTCAAGGGGTATGGGAATGGATGGTTTCGTTTCACCCTTGAGCATTGCGTCGATTTTTTCGCGGTTGAGCCAGAGTCCGAGTCCGAGTGTTGCTCCCGCAATTGTGCCGAAGGTGGTCTCCATCATGTTCCACCAGTTCATGTATTGGCCGAGATTTTCCCAGATTCCGCGTGTGAAGGTTTCGGGATTCCACGCGCGATAGGATTGAATGGACTGTCCGATCGGGAAACCCAGTGCGCCGCCGAGGAACCCCCACAGTGCCATGTTGCGTCCGAGTTTGTCTTTGGCCCACCAGATGCAATACGCGACGACCGTTGCCCAGGCAAACAGCAGTCCGCCCCAGACTTCGCGTCGTGGTCTCAAGTCCAGTTTGTCGGGTTGCCAATGCCAATCGCCGGAGAAGTAAAGCCATGGCAGTTCCCGCTCGGCTGGATTGAATGGGTAATTGAGAAGTCGTGTACCAATGAAGAACAGGCCCAGTGCGGCGAGCATGAGCGCGAAAATATCGCGACTTTTGTGTTGATGCCCGCTGAGTCCCATGCCGAGAAAGGCGCCGCAGAATCCAATCCAGATGGCCCCTTTGATCGCGCAACCGAGCATTCCCCAACGAAACGCCTCCCAGCTTCCGATCATGTCGGGATCATGACTGAGTCCTAGCGTCTGACCGTAGGTCATCGAGCCGCCGATACCCATGGCAACGGTTCCGAGTGCGATGGCCCGTACCAAAGGCAGGGTAGCCATGCGTGGACACAGCAAGTAGGCCAGCGTAAGGCTGATGAGTAGTCCGGCGTTCATGGCACCTGTTTCGTGACCGTATTGCCCGCGTATGCCCCAGCCCATGCCGCCGGCCATTGCCGCGAACAGCACGGGTTTCCACCAGGACACACTCGCCGTCGATTCACCGTCACTGGGTTCGGTCACGGAAACTCCTTGCTGATTTCAACAATCACAGTGTACCCCGAAGCAAGTGAGCAGGACAACCGCTCACGGGTACATTGATTGGCGTCCTGATGGTTGATAGGCTGGAGTAGCTATGGACGCTGAAAAACGGAAATCGATTATTCGCCAACTAGAGCATCTTAGCCGTCTGATGGACGCATCTATCGGGATTCCGGGTACCAAGTTCAAATTTGGAATTGACGCGGTGATCGGATTGATTCCGGGAGGCGGGGACCTGATTGGCGTCGTGATTTCACTTTATGTGGTCGCTCGTGCGGCGCAACTGGGCATTCCGAAATCCACGATCGTACGTATGCTGGGGAATGTTGCTTCGGACGGACTGATTGGATCGGTACCGGTGGCGGGGGATGTGTTCGACGCATTCTTCAAAGCGAATCAACGCAATGTGAAGCTGACACTGGATGCGTTGTCTGAGAGTGAACTGAAAATCGAAGATAAAGCAGAGTGATTGGAGCATAAATGAAAATCAATTGGCCACTGCTCATTGTTGGGCTTCTCATTGCGGCATGTTCTGCGCCGATATCTGACGCGCAGGGGAACGGCTCTTCCAGTCCAATCATGGATGAGGATCTGTTGAAGGGACACCGGGGCGATCCGGAATCCTGGCCGATGTACGGTGGTAGTTATGATCAGCAGCGATTCAGTGACTTGGATCAAATCAACCGGGACAACGTGAAGGATTTGGAACCCGCCTGGATCGCACATACCGACATCTATAACATCGCCTCGGGGTACCAGACGACCCCGATCGTGTTCGGTGGCGACATGTATGTGACTACGCCGCGGGTCGGTCGTGAGCAATGGGTGATTAAGTATGATGCCGAAACGGGCAAGGAATATTGGCGGACTCCGGTACGCATCGGTACGGCGCGGTATTGTTGCGGACCGAATAATCGCGGGGTCGCTCTCTACGAAGATAAAGTGATTTTGGCCACCTTGGATGCGCGCATGATTGCGATGGATCCGGAAGATGGCTCGATCATCTGGGAGACACAAATCGCTGATCCAGAAATGGGGTATAGCGAAACTTCTCCACCCGCCGCCTACGATGGGAAACTATTCATCGGCGCAGCTGGCGGAGAGTACGGCATTCGCGGATTCCTGAAAGCCTTCGATGCGGACACGGGCAAAGAACTGTGGACGTGGCATACGATTCCTTCTCCGGAAGAAGGTGGCTGGGAAGGGGACTGGGTTGAAGAAGCGCCGGGACTCGGTATCAGTCTCAATCGCGACATTGAAAAGGAGAAAGCGGAACTCGCCAACCATCCGGACGCGTGGGAGCATGGAGGAGTGCCGATTTGGACGACACCGTCCCTCGATCCTGAATTACGACTGGTTTATGTGACGACTGGGAATCCCGGACCTGACTACGACACCGATGCCCGGCCGGGCGACAACCTTTGGGGCGATTCCCTGTGCGCGGTGAATATGGACACCGGTGAACTTGAGTGGGGATTTCAGTATGTGCCGCACGATGTGTGGGATTATGACGGGGGATGTCCGCCGCTGCTTTTCGACATTGAATTCGAAGGGGAACAGCGAAAAGTCGTCGGTCTGTTTACGAAACTCGGAATATTCTATTTGCTTGATCGCAAAACAGGCGAACTCTTGAAGGCTTCGGAAAACTATGTACCGCATGAGAACTTGTTTGTCGTGCCGAATCCTGAAGGCGTGACGATTGCTCCCGGGAGTGCTGGCGGTACGAATTGGTCCCCTGCGTCGTACAATCCGCTCACGAAATGGGTGTACGCGACGAATATGCATTGGCCGATGGTGATGACGCAGGCTCCGCAGGAATACAAGGAAGGTGTGATGTATCAAGGCGGCAACGCGTCGTTTGCGAACACGCAGAACCTGGAAACGTGGGGTGTGGTCACCGCGCTCAATCCGGTGACGGGTAAGGTGGTGTGGGAAACACGTACCGAGAAACCGATGTTTAGCGGACTCATCACAACTGCAGGTGGACTCGTCTTCGCGGGTCAAAGCGATAACAGTTTTGACGCGTGGGATGCGGAAACGGGTGAGCACCTCTGGCAATACAAGACGGATGCTGGTGCCAATGCCGCGCCGATGACGTATCAGATTAACGGTCGTCAATTCATTGCGGTAGCCGCCGGAGGAAGTCGTTACACACGCCGTTCGAGGGACGATGCTCCGCAAGCTGACGCGATTATCGTGTTTGCACTGCCGGAAAAATAGATTTGTTTCGTCACTTTCATGCTTCGTGACGTAATGCTACTAGATTACAGACATCGAAGCGGAGAATAAGCATGAATGAATTGGATGGAAGTCTATTGGATCGTTGGGAAACCGCGGGCCATAACCAGGCCTTTATGGAGTTGGTCGCGCGGTATCAGGGCATGGTCTATGGCGTCTGTTTGCGCATAGTACGGGACAGCAGCAAGGCCGAGGATCTCGTGCAGGAATGTTTTCTCAAGCTGACACGATCACGGCCCAAGGGAAGAGATTCTCTGGGGCCATGGCTGCATCGGGTGGCGACGACGGCTATTAATGAGCAGCGTTCCGCTATTCGGCGTGCCACGCGTGAGACGAAATATATGGAAGGCCGACCCGGGCATGAAGTTGCTGCCTGGGATGACATCAATGAAATATTGGATGCTGAACTGAACGCCTTGCCGGATGCCTGCCGTGCGGTAATTGTCGCTCATTATTCGGAAGGTCACACGCAGGTCGAGGTCGCCGAACGCATGGTGTGCTAAGGTCACAGACGATAATTTTTTAATGGATGGAGGTTGATAATGAGTTTGAATCGGTTGGATGGGCGGGTGGCGGTGGTGACGGGTGCGGCTACGGGGATTGGGTGCGCTGCTGCGCAGTTGTTTGCGGATGAGGGGGCGCGGGTGGTTGCGGTGGGTTTGCCGGACACGGGACTTGCTGAGGCGCATGCGGATGAGTCGAATATTACA
>JAYGCN010000211.1:0-2915 GCA_046583315.1 Candidatus Hydrogenedentota bacterium | reverse complement strand
TATGGCCCTATGTGTGTCGCTGTGGAAAGGTCGAAGTCCCCCCCTGGGGGGGGTCGATCTGTGAGATTGAGACAATAGTTCTCGATTTAGCAGGAAGGTCACAGCATGGCCCAGAAGAGGCTGTAGCTACCTAGAGGCTCATTGCCCATCTGCCCTGAGATATCCCATTGTAGCCGAAGCTTGGGATTAGTACGGGATTAGAGAAATATGCGCTTAGCAAGAGAGGAATCCCTTCTATCACAATAACCCTATAAATAAGGGTTAAAAATGGTGGAGGTACACGGGTTTGAACCGACGACCTCTTCGCTGCCAGCGTCCATCTGTAAGCGACTGAACAGTGTAACTCGTTTGTTTTCAATAGTCGGAACGTCGCGTTCCTTGCACATAATGCACCACATTGCAGGGGAATGCAAGCCATTGCAGGTAGACTACCTGTTTTGGAAATGCCGAACGCAAGAGACCTCTAGCCAACACGAGGATTCGTCTATATCACCGATTGAACTCTACAGAAAAGTTGCTTCGCCAATCCCAATGCTTCAATGAAATCAGTGCGGATGAATATTTGCGAGGCACAGCTTTAGATAGCCGTGTACGCTTTCAGAAGTTCCGTTTTCTCGTCCTCGCTTAGTTTCTTGAACTTGAGCGTTCCGCCCGGATGGCTCTCTGGTAGAGTCTCGGATGATGCCTTGACAACATCGGCTATTGTTCATAACAATGGAGGAGAACTTGTCCGTGATGGTCACGAGCAGGTCCATATGGGAAATGTCGGGTAACACGAATTTGCCGGAGGTTTGAACATGAAATTTATACGGCTTGTCGTTTTTTCAATTACGGCTTCGTTCATTTGGCTACCGCATGCGACGGCTGAACCGTATTTTCCACCTGCGACCGGCACCTGGAAAACGGTATTGTCAAAAGAAGCCGGATTCGACGCGAAAAAAATTGAACAGGTGCTGGACTATGCAGAAGAAATGATGTCGAGTTCGGTTGTTGTTCTGTACCAAGGTCGAATCGTTGCCGAGCGTCACGTTCATCCCGAGAAAGATTCGGAATCGGCCACGCCTCGTTATAGGCGTATGGTCGTGGATACGACGAAGGACGGACACAATGTCGAAGACGTCGCATCTGTGCAGAAAAGCGTGATTTCGTTTCTTGCGGGAGTCGCGATTGGTAAAGGTAGGCTTGGACTCGAAGACCCGGCCGCGAAATACCTGGGCGAAGGCTGGTCCAAGGCGACGAAAGAACAGGAAACGGCGATCACCGTACGCCATCTGATGTCCATGTCCAGCGGCTTGAACGACGCGCTGGAATATCAGGTTTCCGCAGGAACGATGTGGCGATACAATACTGGCGCGTACAGCAAGACGGTACCCGTACTTGAGAAGGCCTTGGGCATGTCGATCGATGATCTCACGCGCAAGTATATTACCGGACCCATCGGCATGGCGGACAGCCGTTGGGAGCCGCGTCCCTGGGCGATCAGGAATGACGCGGCAAACAAAATCGGCTTCGCGACCTCCGCGCGCGATCTGGCGCGGGTCGGGATTCTGATGCTGGCGGACGGTACATGGGACGGCAAGGACATTCTCCAATCGCCGGGGTATCTGAAAGAATCCATTTCGTCGTCACAGGATATGAATCCGGCCTACGGATTGCTGTGGTGGCTGAACGGGAAGGCAAGTTATCTGCGGGCGGCCAATCCGTCGCGGACAGCCGGCTCAATGGTTCCGACTGCGCCGGATGACATGGTGTCCGCGAACGGCGCGCTGAGCAGGCACCTCTTTATCGTGCCGAGTATGGATCTCGTCGTAACGCGCCTCGGCAACAATCCCGGTCGCGGCTTTGTACCGGAATTCTGGCTGCTGCTGATGGCTGCGCGGAACTAACTCGATCAATCCTCATCCAACTCAACGTCATACTAACTTAACAACTGGTACCATCAACGGGGTTAGAGCAACGTTTTTCGTACCCTTCAATATTTCCGGTTCGAAGGCTCCGGTGGAAGTCATTCGAAATGGCGTATGTAGTCCAGCCAAAATTGTTCAAGTATTAAATGGCTCCGCGGCGGCTTTATCGGTGTCGTCCACTTGGGGCTGATGCTTGCATTGATAGCCATATGTTTGATAGCAGCATTTTCGCTAAATCGTTTGCGATTCAAGCATTTACGATAAGCGAAACCAAACAGTTTCATGAGCGGCTACCACGAGAGGATTTCCTGCTTATCCAATCTTCACTGCCTCCGACTAGCTGAAATATAAAGTGGAAATCCGGCTTCCTAAAGTCTATAGTATTTAGACTCGAAATATTTTGAGGAATTGGAGGTGAAATTATGAAATATGCAATGCTTTCGTCTTTTGCTGCGATAGTGATTTTCGCTGATAGTTCAGCTTTCGCCGCCGGAACAGCTTTTGACATTCTTGAAGTAAACGGCCATCCCGGTTACCTCAATGCCTATGAAATCAGTCCCGATGGTATCATCGATAAAGTCATATTGGTGGTGACGGGTTTTGATACGAGTAATAACACCCATCCAATTGATCAAATCAATTCGGAATATCAGCCAGTCATTGATGAACTGCAACCCGATGGTTGGGATTTTTTCCTTTTCGATTATGTGCGTGGTGATATTGATATTAAGAAGAATGCCGAAAACTTGGCCCACTTAATCGGGCTCTTGGATACGGTAACTGTTCCAGACTATCACTTGTCTATTGTCGGTGGATCGATGGGAGGAATAGTTACCCGCTGTATGTTTGTGCAGGAAAACTCTAACATGGGTGTCGATACCTTTGTATCGCTGGATTCTCCTCATCACGGGGTCTACCCGAGCCCTTGGGTAGAAGACCTGGCCCAAATATTTCTAGATGTCGAAGCGGCACACCAAATGACAAATGGAAGTCCCGACTACAATGCTC
>JAYGCN010000168.1:0-1911 GCA_046583315.1 Candidatus Hydrogenedentota bacterium | reverse complement strand
GACCGTGGAGTTGCTACCGCTGGCCGTGTTGTCAAACCCACCCGCGACCGTGGAGGCGTCTGAGGGTGTTTTTATTATAGCCGGGCACGATTCAGTATGATTATGAGTGTAGCCTGTGGCGAAAATAGCACGGATGGTGTTGGAAAGCAATGGGGAATTCTTAAGGGACGAGTAATTTGTCGCCGCTCGTTGTTCGAAATGGCGAATTAAGAATTGGAGGGCGAGGCTCTCTTGTTTATGGGCTCTTTGAAATTTGAACATTCAGATGTAAAAGAGCGGAAGGGTGACGCTAAGCAGCTTCGCGATAGTACGAGCGAATAATGCCGCCGAGTTGTTCTTTGCACTTCACGTTACCCTCTGCTGTCGGCCTGAAATCTACATCAAGAACACGGTTGCCAATGTCCTTTCCGCGATGCGGGCGTTCGGTATTGTAATATCGAACCCACATACGAGTGATGTAATTGAGATGGTCGATACTGAAACACATGAACTGATTTAGGCATTCACGTTTTAGGGTACCTATGAAGGACTCGCAAAACGCATTGGCCTTCGGTGCGCGCACAGGCGTCTTTACCGTCGCGACATCTTGGTCTTTCCAGAAGGCTTTCATCGAATCGGGGTATTTTCCATCACGGTCGCGAATGAGGAACTTCACCTCAAGCCCTTCATCTTCGAGCCACATGGAAGCATTGCGACATTCTTGAATCACCCAATCACGATTAGGGTGAAGGGTCGGGTATGAATGATAAACTTTACGACTTCCGAGATGGATGAACACAAGAACGTGGGCGGTATAAATGCCGTGCCATGTGTAGATTTTCTTAGTAAAGAAATCGCAGGCGACCAGAGTCTCCATGTGAGCCTTGATGAAGTTGGTCCAGGTTATTGGCGGCTTATCGTAGCGCGCTACGAACGGCGGTCCCAGTCCATCTTCGATCATGATTCTGCGCACAGTGGTGTCACCGATAAAGATGCCCAACTTTTTGAGCTCACCGCATACTCGTCGGTAACTCCAGTGACCGTTTTCTCCAGCAAGACGCTGGATGAGTCGACGTATTGCCTCAGCAATACGCGAGCGACCAGAACGCTTGAACCTCTCCCCCAGTCTTGCTTTTCGGAGCCATGTCTTGTATGTTTCAGGAACCACGACTGTAATGAGATCATCGATGTTATGATCGCACAACGCGCCGAGTCGTAGAAGCTCGGCCCGCTCCTCGATAGTGGGCACGATTCGGCTGGCATCAATGCGGCTACGCAACATCTGGTTCTGAAAATACAATAATCGCATTCGTCCATCGTACTGGGGCGTCATCCACTGCGAAATGAGTGATACGAGAGGGAAAAGAAGCTGATTCATAGGAAAATTACCGGTTGACGAAAAATTCGAAAATACCCGCTGCTAAAGGCCAGAAGTGGCCCGCTATAATTAAAACACCCCAGAATTATAGCGAGAACAACAGACCTACCGCGAGAACCGAATATCTCACCAAAGACCCTTCACTGATCGTCCTTTGGGCTTCCCTGTTATTGAATTTAATTTCCCTGTTCCGCAAAAACTTTTCCCTGTTATCCGATTTCGAATTCCCTGTTAATTTCGACGCCCGTTTCACTCAGACCCCACGAATCGCCAGTGAACAAGGGGGTATTCACGCATACCGTTAGGAAAATCTGCACAAAAACGGGTTAAATTCCCTGATAATTTCCCTGTTAGCAGGGAAATCGCCCCGACTTCAGGGGAGAATCAGTTCGTGGCGTATCTAAACACCACCACGCGCATAGTCGTCGCCTTTGTTTCACGTAGGTCATGTAGCCGAAAGTTTTCCAGTCCGAAAATCTCCCAATAGGACTTCGGCCAATTGAGTGACGGCTTTCCCGCGATCACTTCGATTGGTCATCTTGGGCACAAAGTGT
>JAYGCN010000156.1:0-9932 GCA_046583315.1 Candidatus Hydrogenedentota bacterium | reverse complement strand
ATGCCTTCGTATTGCACGCCATCATATTCGGCGTTGTGGTAAAAGGTAAATATCATGCGGGAAGGATCGCTAATCAATTCATCCACGAACGCGGCATAGGGTGCATCCAGCGTGGTCGCAAAATCACGAAGAAACGCGTCGCCCGGCTCAAGATAATCCCCGTCTTCGGCGGCCTTGCAAATATGCGAACGAAAGGTGTTCATGCCATATTTGTTCCACGCGCGCGACCAACCCCTTGCGCTGACGCTTCTCTTCCAAGGCATTCATCATCTTCACCAGCAACCAGTTCGGGCGCCGTTGCAATACGATTTCCCGCGCAAGCACAGGCATCGAGAGTTCCTGTGGATCGATGGAGTTGTCATCCAACTTAAGCGTATCAGGCGACAGGGTCGTCATGCGGATTTCCTAGGTAATTATCAATGTTTCGAGGTGACGAATCTGACGATTTCGAGGAAGTACCGAACCGTGCAGGCGCCAATAGTATCACACCCCCAAGTTCAGCGAACAGGGCTTCGTTCAACGATAGAAAATAGTTGACCTGTACACGGTCGCGAGGTACAGTTGTAGTCTATTCACGAGCTGAAACCAACTGAGAAGGAGTTGAGAATATGAAATGGCAACTTAGAGGCATCATGATGGGACTGGTCGCATTGGCGATGTCCTTTACCAGCTACGCCGATCATCACCTTTCGGGTGAAACGGCAGGACTCTCCAAAGCGGTGTGCGTGCTGAAAGCCACCGACGGCAACAACGTTTCCGGTACCGTTACCTTTACGCAGACCAAAGACGGGGTGCTCATTGAAGCCCACGTCATGGGGCTCAAACCCAACAGCAAACATGGATTTCATATTCATGAATTCGGCGACATTTCGTCCCCCGACGGAAAATCCACCGGCGGCCACTTCAACCCTGCGGGGCACGACCATGCCGGTCCCGACAGTGCCAAACGCCACGTCGGCGATCTCGGCAATCTGGAAGCCGATTCCAAGGGCCACGCGATGTACAAACGTGTTGACAAGGTCGTGCAAATCCACGGCGAGCACACGATTCTCAGCCGTGGTATCACCATTCATGCCGGTACCGACGACATGAAAAGTCAGCCCACCGGAGCGGCAGGCGCGCGCCTTGCCGTAGGGGTTATTGGACTGGCCAAGACCGAGTAAGAAGCTACCCATTTGAAAAACAGGCACCTCACGGAACACAAAAACCGTGAGGTGTCTTTTTTTGTTGACAAATCTCTTCAAACATGGTCTAATTTAGCTGAAAAGGATTTCAGTTGGAAATTCATTCAGTATAAAGGAGAATCGACCATGGCCAAAGGTCTCACCAAACGCCAGGAAACCATCCTGCGATTCATCATCGAAAGCATTCGCGATATGGGGTATCCGCCCACTATTGCGGAAATCGGGGAGGAATTCGGGATTACCTCCACAAACGGCGTGAACGATCATCTCCTCGCGCTTGAAAAGAAGGGCTATATCGAGCGTAGCTCCAAGGCCCGGGGCATCCACGTCACTCCAAAGGCGGCGGCAGGGCTCTACCAGCACGAATCCGCGATGATCCCGCTCGTCGGTGAAGTCGCAGCGGGTAACCCCATTCTGGCTGAAGAAAATATCGAGTCTTACATCCCAGTCACCACGCAGATGGCCAAAACGGGCTCCTATTGCCTGCGTATACGAGGCGAAAGCATGATCGAAGACGGAATTCTCGATGGCGATATTGTTGTGGTTGATCAAACCCGACGCCCCAAGAAGGGCGAGGTAGTGGTCGCGCTTGTTGATGGCGATGCGACCGTAAAACATTTTTATCCCGAAGGTGAAACGGTGGAATTGCACCCGGCCAACGCGACCATGGAACCAATCATCGTATCGGTACACGATCTCCACATTCAGGGGGTCGTGATAGGATTGCAACGCGAGTTTTAGGCATTCCCATTCCAAAAAAAGAAAAAGATCGCGGATAAATCCACGCTCATATAAAGCATACTGATATTTTCTTAGTGCCTGTTGCTATGACACGAATTGAGTCAAACGCGCGGCCACTTGTTGAACAACTTCCTGAACCTTGTAGGTTCCCTCCTCGATATTCCGTCGCGCCTCGTCAATCTTCGCTTGACGCACTTCGCTCGTTTGGCCGGACTGTTGAATGATGGCATCCGCCAACGCAGCCTTTTCCGCCTGCGAACTGAAACTGACATCGTCCGAAGACGGACCCTTGGTCTCTTCTGGTTGCTTGGCGCGTCCCGAGGCCGGCTTTGGGCCTTGTGGTTCCTGGACACCTCCAACTCCTTGTACACCTATCATGTTAACTCCCTTCTTCACCCATCCGTGAGATGGACAATCGGCGCTTAACTCGTTGCCGAATACGGACTTATGCCACTACTGGAGTCCTAAACCTCCATCGGCAACCCGTCCGATTAACTCTTTACGATCTCTATTATCGGCCGGGTTGGGCGGGACTTTAGCGAAAAATAACCTATTTTCGAATAAAATTTGGCCTATTTGGCGGCTTTCACAAAGGATTGCGCGTCCGAATCCGTGCCCCCGAGCCGGACATGCTCACGATAGCTTTCGAGGGCCGCATCCGAATCCCCAATCTCCAGATAGGCGTCCCCCAGCAATTTGTGAACATCGGTACGATACGGCGCATGCTTGCGTGCCTCGAGGAGCAATTCAAAGGTCTCGTCCATCTTGTCTCCCCAGCGCAGAAACAACCCCCCACGCCCGACGAGAATTTCCGATATGTAATATTGCGCGTTGCAGTCATCGGGATCGATTTCGAGGGACTTCCGAAAGTGCACTTCCGGCTCGGCCAAAATGAACCCGCCATAATACGCCTGCAATCCTACCAGGTCCTGTACATGTGCCAAGTGGCGACGCTCAATTCGTTTCTGAATGGTTGGCCAGGCATCACTGGTCTCAACGGCAAGCAGTTCCAACGGCGATCGCCGATACGGCTGCAGTGCCTCGAGAATCTCTCGCACGTTACCGGAGTAAATCATTTTTGGTGCGAGGAATTCCGCCCACGGTAAATCATCGCGCATCACCTTGGCATCTCCGGCGAACGATTCCGCCTCAGCCTTGTTCATAAAGTACGAAGCGAAAAGCTCCGGCACGTCGCGCAGATACACTTCATCCAAACCGTTCTTCAACGGCCCGTTTGCGTCCAGTGCTTTCTCCAGTGCTGAATAATTCACTGTCTGTGGCGTTTTCGATCCGATGAAAAACAAATCCGCGTTAATGAACCACACGCTCACCTCCGGGAACACATCCGTGAAGGTTTTCACGAGCGACTGCACGATGTCGAGATGCAATCCGTTGTGCAGCGGAATCCACTGGGACACGAGTCCCTCATCATTCAAATGCGCCAGGCACAGCTCGTAGTATTCGCGTGTATAAAACGTAGACACGCCGGACAGCGCCAGCGGCATCGGTTCGAAGGTAATCAAGTCGTAGGTGTTATCGGTCGTCAGCAGAAAATTGCGCCCATCGTCCACAATGACGTTAATGCGTTCATTATTCAGCACATCAAAATTGTCCGTCTTGAAATGCTGCGCCATCTCGAGCACGTTCTTGGAAATCTCCACGGTATCAATCCGCTCAAAAGGAGACTGCGCCAACGTTCCGGCGGTGATACCCGATCCGAAACACATGAACAAGGCCTCATTCATCGGGCGATCAAAAAACAACGGCAACACGCCCTGGAAGCGATTCATCTTCACGCCTTTTTCGATGGACGCGGTCGCCTGTGTGGCGTTGATCCACAGAACCCGGTCTGATCCCTCTTTTCCGATCGCCGGACCGGTTACCATCACCGTGCCTTCAACACCCTCGGTGTACGCGACGAGTTGTTGTTCTTCCGGCATGAACCATCGATTCATCGATAGACTTACATCCGACGGCATCATCAGAAACCCAACAGCAATACCAGCCGCGCTCACGCCGCCAAGAACGACCCGATGCCGAACACGAGCAGATGCGTTCACCGCAAGCAACACGAATCCCGATGCGGCTAACACCAGCGACAATAGCACGATCCCGTTTTGCGTACCCAGTGTCGGGATGACGATAAAACCGCCAACCAGGGATCCGATAACGCCGCCGAAGGTGTTGGCGCTGTAGACGCGCCCGATGGATTTACCGAGACCCAAGGGACTGTTCGCAATGATTCGCACCGCAAAGGGAAACGACATGCCGAACAGAAAGGTGGGGACCAATAACACGGCGAACGACAGCATGAATTTCCGGAAAACCATCGCGCTCCAGTCCAGTCCAGTCGCTTCTTGCGCCGAACGAAGCATGTCCGGTAGATGCGGGAACACCATCAACGTTAGCAGGCACGACGCGCCGGTGAGTGCCTGAATAAACCCATACGCCGAGACACGATCTTGAATTTTGTCGATTCGTAGTGATGCCACGGTGCTGCCCAGCGCGATGCCGCACAACACGGACGTCAACATTGTCGTAAAGGCATAGGTCGTTCCCAAAAAGAGGATGGTGAGTAGCCGCATCCACAGAACCTCCAGCGCCAACGAACAAAATCCTGAGATCGCGAATGCACCGACGACAAACATCGCCATACGCGGGGAAACTTCCAATCCGGAATTTTCCGGGACACTCTCCGCTTCGGTTTCGATGATTGCGGTGTCCGATTCTCGTTGCTTAGACAGCATCAGCGCCATGAGTCCAACACTCACGTTCAACACGGCCCCCACTAGGGTCGTGCGCGTATAGCCCAGATTCGCCAGCAGCACGAAACCGGTCAGCATGCAGCCTGCGACTGCGCCGAAGGTATTCAAACTATACAATGCGCCGATGCGAAGGCCTTGTACGGGATTATTCGCGGTCACAAATCGTGACACCAGAGGCAAGGTCGCGCCCATCAACGTCACTGGCACGAGCAAGAACAGCGCCGCCATCAGCCCACGCAATCCAATGCCCAAAGCATACGACGGCCCGACCAACTTCAGAATCGACACGACCACCGACTCGCCAGCACCCACAAACAAGATAAACATCAAGGCCCAGATGCCGATGATGATCTCGAAATAACCGTACAGCCGTAGCGGTCGCGCATTCGAATCGGCCAGGCGTCCGCCCCACATACTGCCCAGCGCCAGCCCCAAAAAGAAAATGGACAATACGGTACTCACCGCATACGACGTCGTGCCGAATAACAGGACGAGCTTGCGCGTCCAAACGATCTGGTACAACAACCCACACGCGCCCGACACGAAAAAGAATGACAAGGCGGCCAAAAACACACCGCGATCACGCTTCACCAGACTTAATTCGGAACCAGAAGACATCACAATCCGATACAACACTCAAAACCACGCCAAAAATCTAAACACCGATCCTACCGGACTCCCGAGAAAGATTCAACGCGCCCAAGAACCTCGATCACAATCCCACGACCACCATCTCAACTGCCCTCAAAGCATTGGTGACGTACAGTGCGTCGAAAGAGTCTGGAACGTGGTGCTTTGTGGCCGTTTCGTTGGAACGAGGCTTATCGTGGGAACTTTAGCAATCAGTTGCCAATCGTGACGGGGCCGTCGTGTGCAACGATTTTCATCGGTGTGTTAACCTGGCCGTTCCAATTGTTAGCCGTAATACTTGATCCACCATCGATATAAACGAGGCCGCCCGCCGAGACGGCATTCTTTGCTTCGCTAAAGGTGTTGTAGGGTGTAGCAGGCGACCCTGTTTCATTACCGCCCCACGCGAAGTCCACCGACACGCGGCCTACTGCGAGGCCCTAGACCGCCTCGCCGCATTCACACGGACGTTGAAGGATAAAAACGACCAAGCCATCCCCATCATCTTCCGGCCCTTTCACGAACACACGGGGAGCTGGTTCTGGTGGGGTCGCGATTTCTGCACTGCGGAAGACTATATCGCGTTGTGGCGTTTCACGGTGGAATACCTGCGGGACATGAGAAACGTTCATCAGTTTCTTTATGCCTACTCGCCGGATAAGGTGGGTAGTAAAGAAGAATACTTCGAGCGCTATCCGGGCGACGCCTATGTCGACATCCTCGCGCTCGACAATTACCTCTATGGTGAGAACCCCAAAGAGATCGAAGAGATGCTCGTGCGGCTGCGACTCATCGTCACGGAAGCCGAAACACGCAACAAAGTCGCGGCTCTGTCAGAGACGGGACTTGAGAAGGTGATTGTAGCCGACTGGTTCACACGGGTCATTCTGAATCCCATCAAAACCGACCCTGTCGCGCGCAAAATCAGCTACCTGCTCGTATGGCGCAACCACAGCGAAAACCATTTTTTCGCGCCTTATCCGGGACACAGCTCGACCGAAGACTTTCTGAAATTTTATCGGGACTCGTTTACCGTCTTTGGCGAAGCGGTTGACTAGATGGAGTGTTGTTGGCGCAAGTCCTGAATGCGCGCCCAGACTTCAGCGGTGACGTCCGGCTCGGTCAATCGGTTGAATACCCCGCGAAGCACATCATTTTCTTTATCGGTGATGACCCCATCGCGCAGGGCGATGTCCAAAAGCGTATTCAGCTCTTCCATATCCAGTTCACCGTCATCCGCAAAAAGCGCCAGCGAGGCGTAGGCCAGTTCAATCGAGCTGTTGTCTTCTGATTCCGCGTTCATTGTTTCACTCCGAATAAAAGTCTCGTACAATCACACCATGATAAAGCAAAGTGACCGTTTTGGGAAGCGTTTATTTCCCCCAGACGGAAACCTCGTTGAAATAGCCGGTATCGTCAAAAGAGCCAATGCCTATGGTACCACTGGTAAAGGTCTTGTCTACAGTGTGCATAATGGGCGTTTCCATATCGTCGACGTAAACATCAATCGAACCCGATTCCGCATCGCGCACAATTCGCACGTTGTGATATTCCTTTCCCCACTTCCAGCCGTCTGTTCGATCCTGCACGATAGAGATACGCGGTTCTTTATCCACCTTGAAGATCGAATGCGCATGTGGATCGGCTTCGGATGCAATGTGCACGTAATAATATTGATCCGCGCCCTGCTTGCCGAAGAAAAAACACATGTCCCGATGCCCGTACTCACGACCGGTCTGTTTCACGTTGACCTCCAGCACGAAGCTACCAACGTCAATGTCGTTGACCCATGCGATGCTGTGCGGGGATCGTACTGGCGGTTGGTATTTACTACTGCGCGACAACGACAGAACCTTTTTCCGTCCATCCTCCACGAGATCCCAGGCTTTCGGATCGGTCATCGTCCACCGATCCGTCCCCTTCTTGAAATTTTCAGAAAACACCAGAGGCAATCCTTTTCCGGCCGGATCTTTTTTTGGCGCGGCATAGGCACTTGAAACAATTACAGTCAAGGTAATCACGGCCAGTACCGCGTAGCGTAGTGTTGTCATTGCGCAAACCCTCTTCTTGGTTCGTTTTCATCTGCAAGGCACGACTATACAACATTCCGCACCAAAAAGAGTACCAGGATTACTTTTCGGCCCTCGGCTCACCGGGTCAGTGAAGATGGCGTTTGAGAATGGCGGAGAGTGCGTCCTTGTTCACGGGTTTCGAAAGACAATCATTCATGCCGGCCGCTTCACACTTTTCGCGAGTCCCATCCAGCGCGTCCGCCGTGATTGCGATTATCGGCAAGGTTGAGAGTTCTCCATCTTGATCCCGAATCACTTTGGTCGCGGCATATCCATCCATGATGGGCATCTGGCAGTCCATCAACACGAGATCGATCTTCTCGTTCGTCAATAAATCGATCGCTTCCCGACCGTTGTTCACAACGATGGGGGTGTGACCCAGCGACTCGACAAAACGGACCATCACTTTCTGGTTTACAATATTGTCTTCCGCCACAAGAATGCGTGCGCTGCCCCCCGCAGGTGATTCCGGTAACCCTTTCATTTCCTGAGACCCGACAGACCGGCCCGCTTGTTGATCGCGCTGCAACGGACGGGATTTCTTGAAGGGAATGGTGAAGCTGAAACAGGAGCCTTCGTGCAAGGTGCTCTCGACCTCAATCGCGCCGCCGAGTGCCTGAACCAATTGTTTGCAGATTGTCAGGCCAAGGCCCGTACCACCGAATTTTCTTGTCGTAGACAAATCCGCTTGACTGAACGATTCAAATACGCTTCCTTGCATCTCCTCAGCGATGCCGATCCCGGTATCGCTAACCGAAACACGAAGAACCAACATTGAATCGGTCTCCCGGAGCCGACGCAGATCGATTGTCACGGCTCCAGACTCAGTAAACTTCAGTGCGTTGCCCGTGAGGTTCAGGATTATCTGCCGTAAACGACTTGGATCGCTCGACACGTAATTCTTGATCGTTTGATCGAAATTGGTATCGAGATCGACCCCTTTATCAGAAACGACAATAGAAAACATGTCGACCACTTCGCCAATCAATGCCGCCAAGTCAACATCGATCGACTCGATCTCCAATTTCCCGGCTTCAATCTTTGAAAAATCCAGGATGTCATTAATGAGGCTCTGAAGATGTTCCGAACTGGTGTCGATTGTCTTCAAGTACTCCTCTTGATCAGGAGCCAACCTGGTCTCAAGCAACAGTTGGGTCATTCCGACGATTCCGTTCAGGGGCGTTCGGATTTCATGACTCATATTGGCCAGGAATTCAGCCTTAACTTTCCCTGCTGCCTCGGCCTCCTCTGTACTCGCGAGCAACTCCTCGGTACGCAAGGTCACGAGCTCGTTCACTATCTGAGCACGCAAATTCAGGTACGCGATATAATAGGTCAACAAAAAGGTGATGAGAAGACCGGCAATCAATATCAGATTCGGCGCATTGGTCATAAATTGGTTTTCAAATGTTGGAGTGATTCGGGCCTCCATCAACCATTGGCGACCGCCGAATCCGCCCAGTTCTCGTCTGTATTCCAATTTCCCGGAAGCGACCTCACCGGAACGCGACTCGTGGTGGTGAAGAAGTGTTATCTGCGAATCGGTCACGTCCAACAATGTCATATTGATGCCCTCGACACCTTGCTTTTGGAGCAGAAAATCTACGAATTCCTGAATCCTGTATACTCCAAGCACGAACCCTTTCAAGGTCTCGCGGCGTTCACTCGGAGTCGTTGGAGTGTCCTCGTAAATCGGAAAGAATCCCAGGAAGGCGTTGACGGGTTCCGTATCTTGTACAAGCTGTATGACCCCTGATATTTTCGGCAATCCGCTATCGGCGGAGGCGTACAACGAGGCGCGACGGGTATCATCCGAAGCAAGATCATATCCGACAGCCTTTTCGTTGCCTTCATACGGCTCCACATAACCCACCGGAAAATATTCATCACGTGGGGCTGCAGGCAGCATTTCTCCAGTGGGAGCACGGTCACGGATGCGAAAATCAGGATAATCAGCTCTACGAGACTGCTCAAACATTTCCCGGTCCGCTGCCTTCACGCGTGGAATCCATTCCAGGGCCTGAATGTTTGGATGGCGCAGCATAATATCAGCGGCGATACTCTGAAATTCATCCAACGTCATATTGGGCGATCGTTTGACATGGCGCTGCAAGCTGTAAAGCACTTCGAGATTGAACGCAAGCTGTTTCTCTAGCGAAAGGATGCGCTCTTCCATAATAAAATTGAGCTGGGCACGCGCGGTCGCATCCTCGGCCGACCGCAAACCCGAAGAGACATAAACAGAGACGAGTACCCCCGCAATCGCCAAAGCGAACACCATAATCCCGGCACGTAGACCCATTTAGAATTCCCCGGCTCGGAGCCCATACTAGCGACAGATTCGATTCTTGGCCTGAACACTCTGCCATACTACCACAGCACCCGACTTCTTGTTTGCATCATGCCAAACTTGCGTAGAGTCCAGTCGTTTGCTATGATTATCGGCCTGCGACACTCTATGCGTACCCGTAGCTCAGCTGGATAGAGTGCCTGGCTACGGACCAGGAGGTCGGGGGTTCGAATCCCTCCGGGTACGCCAT
>JAYGCN010000074.1:0-2632 GCA_046583315.1 Candidatus Hydrogenedentota bacterium | reverse complement strand
GAGGTGTATTCGGATGATGACGTCTTGGCGTTTCGGGATATCAATCCTGTCGCACCGACGCATATTCTCGTTATCCCCAAAAAACATATTTCGTTCATGACGGATGCGGAGCCTGAGGATGAGGCGCTGATGGGCAAACTGTTATTGAAGGCGAATATGATCGCCGAGAGTGAAGGCCTGAACGCCGATGGCTTTCGATATGTAATAAATACCGGTGGTCATGGCGGCCAGACCGTTTTCCATATTCATCTGCATATTCTCGGTGGACGGCAGATGGTGTGGCCTCCAGGCTAATTTTTTTTTGAACCGATTATATAGATATTCATGTGAAAGAAGACTAGATGATTGATGTTGATACACAGCTTTGTGGAGTGATTGGAAATCCGGTGGGGCATTCTTTGTCTCCGGCGATTCATAATGCGGGCTATGAGGCGCAGGGCTTGAACTTCGTTTATCTAGCGTTTGAGGTGTCGGATTTGAAGTCGGTGCTGGACGGGATGCGCTCCATGCCGAATTTTCGGGGGTTGAGTGTGACGATTCCGCACAAGTTGGCCGTGATTGAACATCTGGATGAAATAGTTCCCATGGCGGAACGGGTCGGCAGTGTGAATACGATCACGAATGAGAACGGAAAACTGATCGGGTCGAGCACGGATGGTCCGGGTACGTTGAAGGCCTTTGAGGAGGCTGCGGTTGATCTGTCGGGAAAACGAGTTCTTATGCTGGGTGCAGGTGGCGCGGTGCGCGCGGTGGCCTTTGCAATGGCGGAAGTTGTGGGGGACGGATGCGTGACTCTGGCGGGCCGGAATCTGGAACGGGGAGAGCCGCTTGCGCGGGACTTGCGGGAGAAGACCGATGCGCGAATCAATGTCGGGCATCTGGAGAATGATATTGATACCTTGGTGCCGCAGCACGACGTGATCGTGCAGGGTACGCCGATGGGTATGGCGCCGGAGTCGGTCGGGGCGTCGTGTGTGCCCGCGGGATTATTGCGCTCAGAGCAGGTCGTGTTCGATATGGTGTATCGACCCTTGCGCACGAAGCTGATTGAGGATGCCGAAGCGGCGGGGTGTCAAGTGATTCTGGGCTCCGAGATGCTGGTGCGCCAGGCGGCGGTGCAATATTCGACGTGGACGGGTCAGGACGCGCCTGTGGATGTGATGCGGGAGGCGTTGTTGAAGAGCCTGTAGCAAGAATCCGGGGTCTGTTTCATTTTGAGAGGGCGGAACACCCTTGTGTCTTTGTTGCGTCGTTGATAAACTGAAAATAGGTGTAATGACTATTCTATATGACTCTCGCTGGAGGCCCGTATGATTAGCACGAAATCCATCACGAAGACTTGTATTGTTCCTAAGCTGAAGGCGATCTTTGGATCGGTCGTGCACACTCGACGGCTTCGCGTGCTGAATTCGATTGTCCTTACAATCCTACTCTTGTCCGCGTTTACGAAACTGGTTCCGACGCAGAAACTGATGGCGGTCAAAACGTTCACGACACCCGTGACGATCGAGATTGGTGATACGTCACTACCACCGCACATGATCAGCTGGCTCAAAGATCAGATAGCAGAATTCGAGTCGCGTTATCCGAACATTACGGTCAAGACGGGTGATTTGGGTGGTCGATTAGGCACCTCGATACGCCCATACGATGAGCAAATTCGAAACATTGACCAACTGGCGGGCAACGTGATCGCGGTGCAAGGTGGATACGATGATGAGTTGGGATACTTAACGTCCAACGATCTAATCATCCCTGTCGATAACTTCATCGCGAATTCATCTGTAGATGTGAATGCCTATCCAGATACATTCTGGGAAGGGATACGATCTGATGGGAGTACATGGGGGGTACCGTTTCGAGCTGACGCGATCTGGCTCTTTTGTGATTGGCCTTTGTTTCAAGAAGCGGGTCTAAACAAACTTCCCGAAACTTGGGACGAAGTTATCGAGTTCGCCCGTATCCTGACGATTGACAGCGATGGAGACGGGATACCAGAACAGCCCGGACTTTGCATCCCGCCGAGTAAAGGGTACAGAACGATATTGTTGAAGACGTTGAATATACAAGATGGCGTTTCGTACTTGCAGGATGGTGTTTTGAGCTTCGACCAACCACAAATACGTGCCAACTTTGAATTGATTCGTAACATTAGCCATTCTGGGCTTACATACGAGGAAACCATCACCAAGATCGATTTCACCGGAAAGAACGGCGTTCGTCCGGCGATGATGTTGATGAATAACAATATCCCGATTACATCTACGTATACTGAGTTTGCTCAGAACTGTCTTAGTAATCCCAACTATTTAATTGCTCCAATTCCGGATACGGAATTAGGGTATTCACCTGGGATTAGCTTATACCTCGCCGTTCGCCCCGGTACGCCTGAGGAAGAGTACGCATCGTTTCGATTGATCGAGTGGCTGACCCGCAAAGATGTTCCGCTTCCGGATTTCTGGTTTGGCGCTCCCTATCGGGTTGATCTTCCCGAACAACCTGGTTTTGAAAAGTGGAGTCAAAAGTTCGGACCTAATCACGGCGTGTTTATCGATATTGCCGCGCGAAGTCGACAGGCGGATGTCCAGTTCTCTGGTATGACATATCGACGAACAATGCCAGTTATGGAGGA
>JAYGCN010000267.1:0-3690 GCA_046583315.1 Candidatus Hydrogenedentota bacterium | reverse complement strand
CATTGATAATGCTAATGATCTGTTTGTCCTGGTAGTCATAGTAGAAAGCAGCGGCGTTGATCTGCATGGAGCCTTCTAATAACGTGGCCTTAAAACCGAGTTCAAAGGTCGTCAGTTCTTCTTCGTCATACGGTGTGTATTGTAAAAAACTCGATGCCAGCGCTCCGTTGTAGCCGCCAGATTTGAAGCCACTGGCAACGTTGGCGTAGATCAGCAAATCGTCGTTGGCAAAATAATCCAAACCCACTTTGCCGGAAAAGTTATCGACTTCGAAATCATCCACAAACAATTCGGATTCGCCGCCGAATGCAACCACCGTTCCGGGGCCGTTGCCGCCAACAATCGCTGAGGTTTTGTCAAGATTGACCGTAACGCAATCACCCAGTGTTAACGGGGTACTCGACAGAAAGAAGTCATCGCCGGTACCACCTAAATCAAAATCGATTAGATCCAAACCGGCAAACAAGAACGCCAGGCCACCATCTGCATCACGTGCGCAGGCTTCAATCTCACGTTCTTCGTGGGTAAAGCGACCCCCTAGCGTTAACCGCCATTGCTCATTCAAGTACCACTCAACATGACCAAAAACCGCCAACGTCGTGGTTTCTTGCAACGTTGTTTGGTCCACATCAGCAAATATACCCGACGAGCCAGAAGCTTCGCCCACGGCTGCCAAGTACTGATCGTCAATTTCGTCATCGGAATAATAAACACCCGCAATCCACGTCACAGGTCCGTCGCCTGCAGAAGTCAGGCGTAGTTCTTGACTGCGGGACTTGATGTCCGTGTCTGAGGTTTGCTCGAAAAGACTGAGTGCAGTGCCGTCCCAGTCAAACGAGTCTGTCCGTTCGAATCGGTCATACGCGGTAATAGAGGTCACGATAACAGACTCCAAGTCCCAGTTGACGGTCACCGCCGCGCCGAACAATTCATTGTCGTTGCTGGGATTAAAGCCCGCATTCCAATCGCCTTTGTTTGGATCTTCCGGCGCAACGGGTGCGAGTCCATCTGCCACACCGATTCCAGCGTTACCCTGCAAGGAGGCTGCCAACGGTAGGGCTAGCCAACCGGAGCGCTGGGTTAGTGGCGTACCAGCAACCTGATCGATCGTATCACCCAATTGTCCGGAACGAGCCTGGCCTGCATTTTCCGATTGGTCTCGGTTGTAGTGCATGTTGAATAGCACTCCGACGGTGTCAGACACATCCCAATCCAAAAGAAGCCGGGCTCCCAGTGTGTCGACCTCGCCAAGTTCATCACTGCGAGTATGACTTTTAAACCAACCGTCCGCAGCGTTCTCATAAGTAACCGCTAGCCTGCCTCGTAATCCATCACCTAAAGGCCCGCTGACATACCCGTCAGTATCAATGCTGTTGTAGCGCCCATACCCGACATTTACGCCTGACTCAAAGCGATCGGTCGGCTTATTGCTAATGAAATTTATTGCGCCACCCGTGGTGTTGCGGCCATAGAGGTCGCCCTGAGGGCCCTTGAGTATCTCCACCCGTTGCGTATCAAACAGCTGACCGCGCGTCATCACAGGATAGGGCAACGCAACTTCGTCCGAGTAGACACCAACCGTTGAATTACTGCCCACACTATAGTCATCAAAGCCCACGCCTCTGATTGTATAAACCGGTACACCCAATCCACCAGCCTCGTTATAGACCAGGCCTGGCGTGTGGGCAGCCAGGTCAACGACCGTGTTGACTCCCAGTTCACGAAGAGTATCGCCATCGAAAGCACTAACGGTAATGCCAACGTCGGTCAGGCTCTGCTCCCGTTTTTGTGCGGTAACAAGGATTTCCTCAATAACTTGAACTTCGGCCATCGCGGGTGTTGCAGCGATTGCTAGCGCTAGTGCACCTACCAGCGTCGTGATCACTCTTGACATCTTCATATCAGGTCTCCTCGAACTCATGAATTACTAGTACATATTCTATTTATAGTTAGTTAATGAATAATTGTCAATGAGATATCGCGCACTATTTGATCATATATCGAATATACTCCTCATATTAGTAAAATTATTTCTACTATAGAGCGCACAGGAAATAGCATGCACTTGTGCTTGTAGTGCGCGGTCTAGTATTGTGAAATCAAAATCAACATCGACAACGGAGGCAGGAAACGTGCCCTGGAAAGGCTTATCTCTAGAATCAGAAGCCACTGAGCCTACATCCGCCTATCGGCGCCCAAGTCAGGCGCGAGGGGAGGCGAAATTTGAGCGACTATTGGACGCAGTACACACCCTCATAGAGGAACGCGGGATCGATAATTTCAGCCTAACGGATGTCGCCAAAAAGGCTGGTGTCGCCACTGGCTCCGCATATCACTTTTTTCCGAACCTCGAAGCAGCCTTTATTGCGCTCGTGGAGCGATTCGATCAGGCATTCGCAGACATCGTCCATGCGCCGATCCCGTTCGACGCCGCCGCCTCTTGGCAAGACATCCTCGCAATCCACTTTGAAAAGTCGCGAGAATACATAAACGCCAATCCTCCCGCCCTTATATTGATTATCGGTCCTGGGCGGAGTTGGCAAACGAAACAAGCCGACACCATTGGTAACTCAGCAATAGCCGAAGCAATGGCAGAGAGCTTCAGCCAGCATTTTGTATTGCCCGAAGATCCACCAACACTCGAATTGTTAGCTCTGGGTATTCGGATACTGGAAGGGCTTTGGGAACTCTCGGTTCAGCGACACGGTCATGTTACAGCCGCATTCTCCCAGGAAACCATTCGGGCAGTCTCTGCCTATCTGCGATTGTACTGGCCCGAGTATTTACCGCGAGTGGAACTCAATACGGCTGGCGTTTAGGTTCACCCGTAGCTGCCATTGGAGTATTCCTTAAATTTCAGCAAGTCTGTGATGCAACCCTGCCAGGGCTTACTGGGAGAAAAACCCGGTTCCCGCGGCATTGTAGATTCCTGGATCTATGGGCCCGAGGTAGGACTTATCGGCATCGCATTTGACCTGCTGACTTTGGCACTGGATTTCACAAGGGTGACGAGAAAGACAGTGCCTGAGTTAACAGAGTCTCGTTAGCGCAGCTACCTGTTAGATCATCGTGAATTGATTCAGGGATCAGTTCTCTATGAGCCAGGTTCTAGCTCATCAATTTAGCCGTGACAATCTTACATAGTTCACCTCTGTGTTTACCCAATCACCGCTTAAACAAGCACTTTGCCATTTAGACTTAGCGCAGATTCAGCTAATCCGTTGGAGACAGTTCAAGGTTGAAGAATTTAATCTTTAGAGATCGGATATCCCGGGCGGCTGGAAACCGTCGCGTGAGTTGCCGATAGATTGATCTCGGAAGCGTATTCCCAATACTCGAATTATCGTTAACAATTTCAGACATGGCTAAACGAACTCTCGATTGTTATATGTGGTAAGTTTCGTTCCATAAATATTAATGACTTGAGGAAATTGAATTGTGAGTGACGAACAACAAATCAAGGAAATAGTTCAGACTTACTTCGATTGTATGTATGAATCCAGCGCTGAGAAAACCCATGCTGCATTTCATCCGAATGCAACAATAACGGGTTATCTGGAAGACGGATTGCATGAAATGTCTGTGGTGGAATTTGCAGGTTTCGTTTCAAGCCAACAACCTTCTGCGAAGGAAAAAGGTGAAGCGGCAAGGCTGGATATAATTTCAATCGATATAGCAGGTGATACAGCT
>JAYGCN010000222.1:0-4680 GCA_046583315.1 Candidatus Hydrogenedentota bacterium | reverse complement strand
TTTGTCGAATTGAACAGGAGTGGGGATGTTGATGTAGAGATTGTTGTTCCTCTGAATGCCGAGCTCGTGAAATCCAGATAACCACGTCGTGCAGTAGGCGTACAGTTCGCGATCGTGTTCCTTGCGCTTGTGACGATCCGGCAGGAAGACCATACCACCCTTGAGGGGTTCCACGATGCACTTGGGGTCGCGCTCGTTCAACAGACGCAGTAGCACGTGTTCCTTCTTGGCGACATCGCTGTATTCCTTGTTGTTCTTGGCGACGACCAGTCCGAAGGTGGCCTGTTTGCGTTTGATGTTCATCGCTTTCACGCGAAAGATAAGCTGATACTGGCCTTCCTGGAACAACTCAATCGTCATCGTTTTGAGAGGCGTAGGCCCGAGAATGTCTTTGAAACTCGAATTGATAAAGCGATCCCCGCTGCGAATCTGGTTATCCAGCGCATTCTTCAGCGTATCCAGATTGTAATGCCGCTTGAACTCGTTGCCCCAGAAATCGTACATCGGAACAAGGTTCTTGAACTTGATGAAAATCAGATTTCCGTCTTTACCAACAACATTCTCGCGTTTCGGACGGCGTTTGGCCGCGTGGGACTTACTGCGCGGGCGTGGCTTCGGTTTACGTCTTGGGGGCATAGTGAAATTTCCAGATCGGTGGCATAACGCCTGATTGTTTGGGGTAACGAGGTGATATTATAGCGCATCGGGCACCTCGATTTCTTTTTCGGCCTCACCACGAAGAACACGGAGGACACGAAGAAGATTTTAGCACCCGTTAAGTTTGCAAGACCGTTGCACGTGAAGTGCCTTGTCCTCAGATTGCACAGATGAGCACAGATGAACCGCGAAGTGCGAAACGCGAACTGCCGAACGCAAAGACGCAAAGGGTGGAAGACGCAAAGAGTTGCTGGTGTGATAGGCGGTTTGGGAAACAATAGGTCGGGATTCGTAACAGGTTTTCAGGAATTGGGTTGTGAATGTTTATTGTTGACTGCTCGCGACGTTGCAAGGACGGAAAATTAGCTGCAGATGAACGCAGATAGGGCAGTTACCTCATCCACACGAACCAACCACGCAACCCCTTGAAGTCCCCACACGTACCGCTATGGTATTGAGCCTATGGATAAGAAGAACATAAAATGGATCAAGGCTCATCCTGTGACGGGAGCATTTTTAGGTTCACTAGTCATATTCTTGCTCGGTGGCTTAGGTTGGTTCGCCAAAGCTCTATTTTTCTCTCCGGCTGGGCACCTTCCCATTGCAGTCACGCAAGAGAACACAACAGGCCCCGGCACGAACCTCTCCCGAACCGGCGATATTCACATTCAGGGCATGACACCCGAAGAACGGGAATCATACATCCATATGCTAAAAAGACAACGGCAAACTCGAATTACGGAATGATGAATTAGTAGAAGAAAAGAAGAAATTACTAGCAGAACTTGGTGCCGCACTGACACGCGCCAGCGAAGACGAAATCCCCGAAGCCGAGTTTGCCTTGGAAGCTATCCACAAGGAAGGTGACCCAGCGAAATTAATCGCCTACCTCCGGGATGAACGTGCGAAACCCCGAGCAGAACTCCTCGCACTAAATCGAGAAATTGCCGCCGTCGCTTACTTGGCCGGCGATTTCGACAACGCAAGAAAAGCCATCCAAGCCGTTCTGGCTCACGATCCGGATGATTTGGATGCCCTAAACAGTATTGGGCATATATATCGACTGCGAGGACCTCTCGGCGATGCCGAGCGAGCATACAAGCGCGTTCTTGAACTCAGCGAAGAAAACTCTAGTGGGCGAGCCGCTGCCAACGGGAACATTGGGGTTTTGTACCTGTTGCAGGGTGACCTGGATAAGACTGAGGAGTATTGCCTAAAAGCGTTAGACCTCAATTACGCTTTGGATCGCAAAGACGGAATGGCCAATCAATACGGGGACCTCGGAATTGTGTACAAGATTCGTGGGGATCTGGACAAAGCCGAGGAGTATTACCTAAAGTCGTTAGAATTCAATAAAGCTTTGGGTCGCAAAGAGGGCATGGCGAGTGTCTACGGGCACCTCGGAAATTTGTACCTAAAGCGCGGGGACCTGGATAAGGCTGAGGAGTATCACCTAAAGTCGTTGAATCTCAATGAAGCATCGGGTAGCAAAGAGGGTATGGTGAGCGCCTACTCGGACCTCGGCGATGTCTACCTAGCGCGGGGGGATCATGGGAAAGCAATAGAATACTGGGATCGAGCAGGACATCTATATTCGGGGATTGATGCCAGTCCGAACATAGAAATGCTGTGGGATTTGCTGGACGAACTTAGGGAGGATGACGAGGATGATGACGAGGGGTAGGGTGGGCTGAGATTGTCATTTCTGTGGCGTACCTTTGTTCGGTATGCGGATCGCGGGATTGCCGCCACCTTCAACCCCCTTCGGGGTTGGTGTTTTTTTGGGTGGTGATTACCCCGGGTTGCGATCCGGGGCTATTCATCTTTAACCCCTTCGGGGTTATTGCGGAGTCATTGGCATACATCGGCTCCGCGGGGACCTGTCGGTCGGTATATAGTTTGCCCTCCCGTCCGCGATTGCCGTGGTTTTGGTTCTTAATCCTTCATCAGCCCTGCGTGGTCTTTGGGTTCTGGGTCGGGGTAGTCGTTCCAGTTTAGGAGGGCGTTGTGGACGTAGGTGTGGTCGCCGTGGTTGAGGTAGCGGTGCAGGGGGTTGAAGCTGAAGAGGATGACGCGGCCTCCGGCGTTGCGGGGGATGTCGATGATGGCGCCTTTTTTCTCGATTTTGTCTTGGGCGTCGACGTAACCGCTTAACAGGAAACTCTTCTTGTCTTCTTTGGATTTTTTATCGTCGCCTTCTTCTTCCGATTCGTCGTCGGAGTCGTTCTCGTCATTCGATTCGGATTCTTCTGAATCAGCGTCGTCGTCTTTATCTTTTTCGTCGTCCTCATCGTCCTCGTCTTCGCGTAAGGGTTTCGTCCCGTATTGCATGACGATCCAGTGGTCGAATTTTTTGGGTACGGTGTAGAGAGGGCCGTTGGTGCGGAAGACCTGGTTGATTTCGTCGTAACCGTAGGTGATGGGGTGATCGGGGCGCAGAATTTTCGTCTGGATGGCCGAGCCGGGGGTCTGTACGCCGGCGCGTGAGGTGGATACGTTGCGGACGAGTCCGAAATCGGTGGCCAGTCTTCCGGAGGATCCAAGCAGGAGCAAAGTGCCGCCTTTATTCAGGAATTTTTCCAAATTGCCGAGGCCTTCGAAACCGATGCCGCTGGTAATGTCGCGTGCGCTATCGACGTAGCCGTGGCTCGGGAATTCTTTGGTGCTGGTGTAGGCTTGCGGACCGAATTTGGGATCGCGACCGTGCACCATGCCTTTGGCGGACATGCCGCCCTGGTGCGCCATGATGATCACGTCGAATTTGGAGCGCAGACCGCCCGCGCGCACGGTGTAATCAGCGATGTAGTCGTAGGGGATGCCTTGTTGTTCGAGGGTGTAGCGAACCCAGCCGTCGTTTTGCGTGCTGACCCAGTTGTGGAGTAACGCGATGCGGGGCAGGTCGAGTTCGTGCGTGGCGACATCGGGAATCGCATCGATCGGATCAAAGTCGAGCATGAATTCGTCGGCGACTTGTTCGAGCGTGCCTTTGAGTCCACGTTTATGCGGAATGATCCAGCTGCCGGCGGGATACGTTTCGTCACCGGATTCGAAGGCTTCCTCCACCGCGCTGATTTTGAATTTTTTGAGGGCGTACCGTGCGGAGATCATCGTGTTTCCGCCGGTGTGTTTCAGGGCGTAGGCTGCGGGGTCGTCACCACTCACGGTTCCGGGAAAACGCACAGTTTCGGTGACGAGCGAGAGGTCGTCCATCTCCAGAATGGCTTCGTCTTCGATGGGATCGGTCTGTACGCGGTAGATGAGGCCGAGGGTCCAGGACACGTCGTCGTAGGGGCGGTGCTCGGCGTCTTTGGGGAAGAGTTGTTTCGCCAGCAGGTTGCGCGCGTGACCGCCGTAGGGTTGATCGAGACGAACAACGAAATCGCCTTGTTTGTATTCAGTTTCGTCGATTTCGAAATCTTTTGTGGCGCGATGTACTTCGATTTTGTGGCGACCGAGCTGGTTGACGAGATAGGCGACGCGGGAGGGGTCGGCTTGGTCGGCGGGAATGACCCAGGCATAGGGCTTTTCGGTCGTGCCATTGCGAATGGCGTTTTCGCCTTTTTTGTAGAAGTTGTCGAGCAGATCTTTGCCGTTGTTGGAGAGCCATCGCAGTGAGGCGATGACGCCGGATTGCATGTAGTTCGTGTTGTTGCGCAATGACCAGGTGACTTTTTTGTCCGGCGGATCGGCGCGGTACCATTGTTGGGACGTGAGTTTCTTGCCTGCGAAAGTTGAGTTGGACAAGTCGCGTTTCATGGTCTTCGGGGACATGTTGCCGAAGGTCTCGTAGAAGCGGCCCATGGAGTTGTGATTGTTCGTGACCCACAGGAGGTAACTCGGATTCCAACCGGTGTAGAAACCCCAGGTCCACACGCCCGGTAGGCCCTGCTTCTGAAGCTCCGCAAGTTCATAGGATGCGGCCCATTGCCACTCGCGAATCGTGACCGGATCGACATTGGGATTGTAGGGACCCGTGCCGCCGGAGACGTACATCAGTGGAACGGATTCGTGCAGGTCGAGCGA
>JAYGCN010000124.1:0-18425 GCA_046583315.1 Candidatus Hydrogenedentota bacterium | reverse complement strand
TTCATCACGCATGATCTGGATTCTCTGTCGCGATTCTCGATTGCCGAGTATGCGGAAAGGCAATTGGCGGAACTCAATTGCCTGGCCTGTCATTCTCGTGATGGTCTGGGCGACCGATGGTCAGTCATCGCGCCTGAAACGGTGACGGACGATGAGGAAGGGGTGAGCATTCATACGGGACGACCGCATCTGGATTTCGCCGGGGAGAAACTTACCACTGGATGGATGGCACATCTTCTGTCTGGGGAGCTGGATTCGAAAACACGTCCCGGTCTCACGGCGCGGATGCCTGAATTTGCGTCGCGCGCTGAGAATATCGCGACGGGATTGGCGGCACAACATGGGTATGGTCCCGAAAAAGCCGATACATCTGAAGTGAATTCGAAACTGTCTGCCATCGGGCGTGAGCTGGCGTTGGACGAGGACAAATTTCGATGCAACTCGTGTCACGGCATTGGGGAGGACCTACCGCTGGCCGGCGCGGACACCGAGACGATCAACTTTGGGGAAATTCCCAAACGGTTGCGCAAGGATTTTTTTCATCGATTCACGCTTGATCCCCAGAGCATTTTACCCGGAACGCAAATGCCGCAGTTTGTGAATGATGATGGTTCAAGCACGATTGCCGGTGTTCTGGACGGGGACATCAGTCAGCAGTTCGATGCGATTTGGGAGTTTATGCGATCAGTGGACGCACAGTAGAGTCGAATCGATTCAGCGTATGGTGTAGACCGTGTAGGACTTGCCGGCAGCCGGGCCGAAATAGTAGGGCAAGGGGCCTTGGTGGGCGTCGTAGAATCCGGCACCTTTTTGCGTATTCATGGTGGATATAAAGTTGGATTTGCTGATGGAAACTTCACTGGTGCTGGCGATGTTCTTGGCAGGTATGCTCAAGGTTTTTTGACTGGTGTATATGACAATCATGTCGCCACTGTTCACCCCGATATCACTCAGGTGTACAGGTTCGTATGCGGGTTTGGATATAAACGCGTCCAGAATCAAGGGGGAGTATCCGTTTTGTTCCATGTAGAATCGGTAGCCGCTACGTCCTTCGAACCATATCTGGCCTTCCGTGGAGGGTTTGGACGCTGCAAACCGATTGGCGGCTTCGCGCATGTCTGCGGAGTGACGATAGTCGCCCCAAGCAACGCTCATCGTCAATAGTGCTGCGAGCGCGAACGGGATGGGCGATGCGAATCGCAGGGTCTCGTTCTGCGGTGTCTGCTCCAATCGTCGCACGACGAGGATTCCGATGGCCGGGAGTAGCGGGATTAATGTACGTGTGTTGATCGTCCAATTGACGCCGATGGTAAAGATAAAAATGCCGAAAACCAGCAGTAGCAGGAGCAACGAATCGGCATCTCGTGTGCGGACAACGTCCAGGACAGTCATCGCGAGAATGACGATTCCGGCCGAGACGAATATTGAGGTTTGCAAAACGAAACTCCAGCGAATGGCGTTTTCGTCGTACATCAGATAGCTGGTGTCGAAGCCGCCGACGACCAGCATCACGCCGGCCACGAACAGGCTCAGGACTGCGAATCGAATGATGGACCTCGGTTTGAGCAGATTGGGCACAAAGAACAGGGTGCTCAAGTACGAGCCGCCGAGGAAGGTCAGTCCAATGACGAAACCGTCCAAACTGAATCTGCCACTCTGGCCGGTGGAGTATTTGGTTGAATACCGTATTACGTCCAGTACCGAGCTTCGGTCGTAGAGTAGAAAAGTGGACAGGTCGTATAGCGCGAGCATAAGGCAGGGGATGACGAAGAAGAGTAGCTTCGTTGAGAGTCTGCGTTCGCGTGCAATGGAGTAGGCGATGAGCAGGGGGATGGCGGTTATGACGATGTACTTGGTGAGAATTCCGAATCCAAGAATGATTGCGGCAAGGGCGAGCACTCTTGAGTCGTTGGCATCCATTCCACGAATCCACAACACCAGCGCCCACACGTAGATAACCAGCAATAGTGGTTCGCACATGATGTTCGAGTTGGAGACAACGAATGCAGGTGTGAGCACACTGATTGCGGTGGCCAGGAGCGGGTGTTCACAGAATCGCCGGGCGAGTTGGTAGATTCCCAGCGCGGCGCAAATCGATGCGAGAAGCATCGAGGTGTGCATGGCGATTTCGCTCCAGCCGAAGATGAGTGCCATGCCCGCGAGGTAATAGGAATGCCCGGGTGGATTCTTGCTGATATCGTACATCCACGTTGTGATGAGTTTGAAGCCGAAGGGGTCAAAGGGGTTTTCATGAATCTGCTGGGCTGGGTGAAAGTACACCATATCATCAATGTGAAAGGCTTTATTGATAAAGGGGAGTAGGCACAGGAGGCATAGAAGGGCTACCCAGTATGGGCCGGTTTTCGAGCGAGCAGAAGGGTTCGCTTCGATTCCGTTATTCCCTTCAGTCATGGTCGCTGCTCCAGTGGCCGATAAACCGGGCCATCATATCAGATTGATAGTGTATAGCCCCAAGCTTGTCCAAATAAAAAAGAACCGGCGGGGCTGGATGATGTCATCCGAACCCCGCCGATTGTTGATCCTAACTTAATGGGTGCTTACTTCTTCTTGCCTCCAGTGTGAATCTGGATGGAGCCTTTGGTGATTAGCGTAGTGGCATCAGCATCATCCGCATCACCGATCTGGTTGTCATACACCGTGACTTCACCGCTACCGATCACATCGTAGAAGATACGAATTCGAAATTTATCCGGATCGGTGTCGTGTGCGGTCAGCATGAACTGATAGCCACCCCCGCCGTTTAGGGTTCCTGTTCCTTTGAACATGGCTTTCGTTCCGCTACCGGTAACGATTCACCAGCTGTAATCGTTGGAATGGAAGTTCATTCCGGCAGAATGAAGCTGGAACTGCGTATTGCCGTCCGGTGTCGATTTACCTTTTTTGTACTTGGAAACGAAACCGAAGTTGGCTTTAACACCGAGTGTCGGATCCGGTGTATATGCACCGAGCGGAGAATCAATCCAACCACCACCGGTTACGAAACCAGCAGATGGATCGTAGATGACGCATACGAAGCATTGCGGCGCGGATGTGTTGCCCGCCGCGTCCGTCGCCGTGACGCATACGTTGTAAAGGCCCGGGTCAATGCCATCCAGCGATACCGTGATGGTTACTTCTTCGCACAATTCGTCGAAGGCACCATCAACCGCTTGCATGGCCATCGGTCCGCCACCGGCGCTTGAAGTGAGCGTCGCACCCGTGATGATAGATTCAGCATCGCATATTGTTGCCGTAACCGTCATCGTGGTCGGGTTGGTTGCCGTGGAAAACGCTTTCACCGCTTCATCCGGAGTCGGAGGAGTAGGGAAATCCGGCGGGATGGTGTCTTGGAGCACTTCAATCGTGATTCCGCACGTTGATCCGATTCCGCAGTCATCCGTCACCTGGAAAGTGACAACATGGACGCCTACATCGCCAGCCCCCGGTGTCCAATCAAACGTGGATACAAACGGGGAGGCTCCTCCATCGGGAAGTCCCGGAGTCATGGACGCACCGACCGGTAGACCAGCGACGTTCAGTAAGACAGAATCTCCTGCGTCGGCATCTGCGGCGGTCACATTGAAACTCAAGGACTGTCCAACGCCGACGGACGTACTGCCACCCGCGTCGATGCTGCATGATGGCGCCGTGTTACCCGGTGGGCATGGTACGATCAATAACATGAAGTCGACTGCCACACTGGAGAGGCCATCATCCACGATGATTTGAGTCGTCCAAAAATTAGTCTGGTTCAATCCCACGTTGTTCCAGGTCACTAGACCTGATGAAGGATCGATGGTCATGCCTGGAGGGTTGTTTCCGGTACCACCAGATTCAGCATTCGTTGCGAAGCGGAAGAGCAGCGGATCGCCATCCGGGTCGGCTGCTACCGTTGGAAATGTTGAGGCAGCACTTTCGCCCACAAACACGATTGGGCTTTGGGCTGTAACCGGCGATTCATTGCTTCCTTGCGGTTCGATACCAGTGGCCGCGACTGAATAGCCACCCCCGCGATTGTTTATTCCGCCGATTCGGCAACACCCGCTCATTGACGCAGTGTATGGTCCAGCACCCGCATACGTGTGGCGAATATTAACATCGTTGGATCCAGGTTGTAAGGCTCTACCAATGACCCAATTGTCTGCTACGGAATAGGAGGTAGCAATGAACCGCAGAGTCCCTGTAAAACCTCCATCGCCGAAGCTCAAACCGGTCCCACCGATAGTCTCCGTAAAGATGTCACCAGTAACGACGAGACCGTCACCTCCGGTACCACCGTAACCTCGTCTGAACACACCAGAGAACCCGATTTCTACTTCATTGGGATTTCCCGTCAGTACCCAACTGATATTGCCGCCACGAAAGTGGCTGGCGCTTGCTGTTGGCGCAAACATGGCTCCGACTGCAAGAGCACACATTAGCACTGTTAGTATTTTTTTCATAGCCCTACTCTCCAATATTGATTGTAATAATTTCGTGTTTTATGCTTAAACTACATGACATTTCGCCCAGCTACCCCCCTTTCTTGACTCCCTACGATAGCGCTGGATTTTCGAACCCAAGAAGTCAAACATAACAGACCTGGGTACGACTGTAAAACTAAATATCCCCTAATTGATACGGGGGTTTTATGCCATTTGTTAAGACAAATATTTAGTGTTCTGAATGCGGTCGAATTACATAATATTGTCCCGAATATGATATACTTTTTGCCATAAATCCGAAAATAAATATTACACATAAGAAGCATTATGCGAAAATCAAAATAAATCGACTCGTGCCAAATCGCGCCCCTGCTCATGATTACGTCATTTGGCAAATACACACTCGTTTGAACCATAATACAAACTCACTGAAAAGGGGTCGTTCCGCCGTGTCAGGGTTTCTTAAACAGTTTATGTCAAGTCCGGTTGCTGTGGGTGCGATAGCGCCGAGTTCGGCACGTCTGGCGACACGTATGGTCGAATGGATTGATTGGGATGGTGTCAACGCGGTGGTGGAGTACGGTCCCGGCACGGGCGCGTTCACGGGGCATGTAGTAGACGCCCTCAATCCGTCCGCGTGCTATTTCGGCATTGAGCTGAACGCGGATTTTTTTGAGACCCTACAACAACGTTTTCCGGAGCAACGATTTTACAACGATAGTGTTGAGAACGTGGAGGCGCTGTGTGCAGGTGAAAATGTTGACTCGGTCGATGCGATTGTCTGTGGACTTCCGTGGGCGGCATTTTCCGAGTCGATGCAGACGGCTTATCTGGATTCGATGCTGCGCGTGCTTCGTCCGGGCGGGCAATTTGTCACATTCGCATATCTCCAGGGACTAATGCTTCCCGCCGGACAACGGTTTCGCAAGACTTTGAATCAGACCTTCGACAGCGTCGAACAAAGCCCTACCGTGTGGCGCAACATGCCGCCGGCTTTCGTGTATCGTTGTCGAAAGGGCTAGGCCTTTCGACAACGATACGAGTGAGGTCAAATTGTACCGTATCTGAGAATAAATTTTTAATAACTGAGCTCTTGTACGACCTGTTCAAGAACTTCCTGCGATGTTTCTTCATCGAGTTCGGATTGAGCGAAGGAAAACAGAACATGATCTCTGTCACCGTGAGAGGCCAGCGGGAAATAGGTAAACTCTCGCCTTTGCCCTTGCAAACCGATCAGACGGTTGCTGCTTCCCCCTCGTGGGGCGTTCACAATGATAAGAATGCGTTCTTCGTCGCCCACGTGTGTCATTCGGTGTCCGTAGCGGGCCACGGTAGCGACCAGTGTGTCGCGTAACAGCTCTACTTTCTTTGCGTGGTACTCAATTTCGTGAAAGAAGTAGTTTGACAGAGTCAATTTCAGATCGTCTGCTTGGAGCAGTTGAATTCTATGGGATGGGTTAGGACCACCGCCCGGGAATATCATGGTCCGATCATCATTGTCTATACGAAACGTGACGGATTCCTTGTCCCAATCTCGTGGATTGAAATGAAACGTACGGTTGGAATTTGTCCTAATCTTAGCTAGTTCCAAATTTACTTCAGTGGCTGCGTCATCCGACTCGTCTTCGCCACGGATTCTCAATGTAACCGTGGAGCCCTCTGGGCCGCCGATGAGGTCAGCCACCTTACTGAGATCCATTGTTTGCGTTGGTTTACCTTCTACTTCCACGATCACGTCGTATTGTTTAATTTTCGCTTTCGCGGCGGGAGAATCGATATAGGTATTCACGACAACAATTTCTCCGTCATCGTCTTTCAGCAACGATACGCCGATGCCCGTAATTTCCTCCCAGGTGTTCTTCGACCTCCAGTCCAAGCTACGCCCTTCGGACACCTGCTCCCACAGATCATCCGTTTTTTTTCTCCTTCACCAGCCTTCGCGACATCCTCTTCGGGCTTCACAATGGGGAAATTCACGTCAATTGTAAATATCGCTCCGACCGTTGGGATGTATTCTCGCTTGATTTTCGACTGAAACGCCGAATAACCGATGGACGAAGCATGCCAGTCTTCGATACCGCTCGAATCAAGACTGGCCTCAAGGACCTTACTCATTATCTCCAATTCTTTCGCGATTCCCGTCGAACTTTCTTCGCAAGCCGCAGTTGTTTGAGCCAATAATGCGAATCCACATACTATCGTAACCGCAAATCGACTAATACTTCCGTACAGTATTCCAAGCATGATTCATCTCCTCCGTTCGAGTATTGTTTAGTGATGCATCGTGGGGTAGATCTAGCGCCGTTCGATCAGTGACGCTGTGTCGGATGCCAATTTCACGTCATGGGCTTCAGGATAATCGGTCCATCTCATTAGTTGTTGCATGTCGCGCAGTCGAGCTTGTGATTCCACGCGCTGATAGTGGGCCAACTCCAGTGTGTTTTGTTTGAACGATTCGGCCAACCTCGTATCCTGAAGTGCTAGAGCTTCCAGCGCGCTGCCCATTTCGGAAGCGGCTTGTTCCAAGACTTCTACCCGTTTGATCAGGCTTGTTGCAGTAAGGTTCGGTTCGACTTGAGCAGGCATTTCGGGCACGTCTCGATTCGCGTCCATACCCCACGAAAACGCTGAATCGCCGACCGACACGGAGAATTGTAATTGGGTCAAGGCCAACAACAAGATTGAAGCGGCGACCAACATACGCCAACCTGGCCGAAGCGACGACCATCGAAAACGTGTATCGGACGTACGAGTCCTGTCGCGGCGATGCGCCTGGCAGTCAATGCCCAAATCATCGAGTTTCAACGGTACGTGTGGCACCGATTCGGATGACCACGCGCGGATTTGTTCCACTGTATTGGTCATTTCCAACGCTTCTTCGGGATTCGCTTTCATTTCCGCTTCAATGGCCGCGGCGTCTGCCGAATCCAGATCACTGAGAAGATAGGCGATCCATTTCTCGGCTCGATTCTTTTGCATTCCCATTTAGGTAATCCTTTTGCATTGTTCAAACTCGCCCGCTTTAATTGAGAGGGGAGAGGATTGAAGGTCGTTACGCATCCGCAGCAACAAGCTGTAATACGTGATTTCACGGTGCTTTCGACGGTGTCTAAAACTGCTCCGATTTCGCGGTAACTCATTTTCAGACCCATACGAAGCAACAGCAACTAGCGTTCACACGGTTTTAATCGAGCGATCGCCGCATCGATTACTACCTTTTGCTCCGCAGCAATAGCTTCCGTGGACGGGGTTCGCGATTTCCCCACCGTCGACAAAGCGGCGTCAAAATGTTGGGGCAACTCAATCAGGTTGCGACGTTTCTTTTTTGTGTACCATGTGGCCAGCACATTGTGCACGATCGAGAACAACCATGTTGAGAACTTTTGTTTCGAATCGAAGGTAGCGGCGTGTTTGTATACGCGGATGAATACTTCCTGACGAAGGTCTTTCGCCTCATCCGGATTGCCGGAGGCTTTCGCCAGAAAGGCGAAGACCCGCTTATCCCAGCGAGCCACCAACTGCTCGAAAGATTTCGGATCGTTGTGCCATACGAATCGGTGCATTAACGTCTCGTCGCTCAACAGGTTGTGCACGGTTCTGTCGTCCCCGATTTCTGGTTTCGGTTGACCTTCTTACTAGCATATACTCCCCTAATCGGATTTTCGACGAAATTTTCTTTTTTGGGGGCACCATTGGTCGTGTGTACCACAGGTCGCTGTATACAAAGCTCAATCTTTCCACTATATCGAGCGGTTTTTAGTGCTTGGGAGTTTTCCTCCGGCAATCGAGCATCGGTACCGTCGGCTTTTGTATACTGTTTGTCAGAAAGCCCAATTGCATGGCATGAGATACAAACAGGAGGAGTCAGAGGGATGAAATCGATGCGGAATGTTTTGTTCGCTGGTCTGCTCGGTGTAGTGATGGTCGCAGGCCAGTTTCGTCTGAATACTGTGTGCGCGGCTGATGGTGAGTGGCAATCGATGTTCAACGGTAAGAATCTCGATGGCTGGACGGCACGGGGTAGTGCTACGTGGTCGGTTGAGGATGGTGTGATGGTCGGCGTTTCCAAGGGTGGCCAGGGACACCTCTACGCGCCGCAGGAGCTCAGCGATCTTGAGGTGAGGGGTGAGTTTCGCATTCAATCGAAGGAACGCGACGGGAACAGCGGTCTCTATTTTCGCGCGAACCCGCCTAGCGACAATCCCGATGGCTATCCGGAAGGGTACGAGGCGCAGATTTGCCACACGCAGGATGCCTACACGGGCTGGTTATGGAAACCGGGTACCCCCACGGGTAAGGCGACGCGGCTGTTGACGAAAGATGGCGAATGGTTCTCAATGCGTGTGCTTGCGGTGGGTGATGAACTGCGCATCTGGGTCAACGATGAACTCGTGATGCGTTACACAGACGATGAATATGCGAAAGGTTTCTTCGCGCTACAATGTCACAACGAAGGCATGGTCATCGAAGCCCGGGAATTGTACTATCGGGATCTTGGCAAGTAGCGGGCATTCCTTAACCTGGGTTAGACGGGGCATTTGTATGAAGATAGACAGACTGGACCACATTCACATCTACTGCGAAGAACCGGAATCATCGGCATTGTTCTATGTCGACCATTTTCAGGCCCGGGAGCGGTTCCGGAACGAGAATGTACACGGCCAGACGCGCATTTTTCTGTCCCTTGGCGGACAGCTGCTGGTGTTGGGGCCTTTTCCGCCGGACATCGAACCTGCTGCACCTCCAGGAGCTGGAGACGGTGCCTACTCAAACGGTTTCGGCGTCGCCCATTTCGGATTGAAGGTTCAGGATGTCGAAGAAGCCTCACAGGAATTGCGAGATGCCGGAGTAGTACTTCTGGGCGATCCGGTCCATGAAAAAACGGGGTTGAGTTACGTGTATCTAGTCGCACCGGATGGTGTTGTTGTGGAATTGACGCAGTACGCCGAAACAAATCGAGACTGAAATACCTTGCTCAAGAACGAACTAGTGTCATCGCGACATCGCTGAGGGTTCAGCTGGGGGCGCGGTTTCTTCTTCCCTGATGAGGCTGCTGGCGAGATTCGGATCGGACTTGGCGATGAAACCGTGAACGGCCACTACGGGGGCATAAGCGACCATGGCGAAAAGAAACCACCAGACGTTGGGGGAGCTGCTCATCGAGTTGGTCACCAAATTGACTAGAAAAATCCCGGTCACTCCTGCGAGATAACAAAACACATGAAGCTTAAAGTCGTACATCGCCCTGGAAGATGCTTGAGTATCCTCGCGTGATGCTTCGATTTCTTCTGATGCACGAACCAGATCGACTACATTAAGACCGAATTCTTCACCAATAGCCAGCATCTCTTCGCGGTTCACGATCACGTTATCAGTACCGTTGGCGTTTTGCAATGCCACTCGGATAATCTCGGAAACTTCTTCGTTGGTATATTCCTAGCGCAGTCGCTCGCCGTCTTGGGATGGAGTGCTATCTGTCATAATTATTCTCCTCAGACTCAGTATAGCTGAATGTCGAACCAGCAAGGATATTAAATACAATCAGCAGATTTTGTGCCAATAGCCTTATGTTTCATAACCTGTTTATCAACAGTCAGTTACAACATAATGGAGTCCGTGGATATTGAGGGTTTATGGCTATATTCACCATTTATTGGTCATATTTATTCTCCGCTGGGCGCCTTTATGCCAGCTTCCGCTCTCCATTTTCCGCTTAGAAATCGAAGATAGATGAACACGAAGGTGATGATGGGGGACACGATCCACGCGATGAGAATGCCGTTGGGATCGATGTTCATAGGGACCAACAGCGCGTAGGCCAGCGGCACAAGTATCAGCCATTGGGTGACGAACATGATGCGCGCGACAGGTTTCGTGTCGCCTGTGCCGATCAATGCGCCTTGTGCACCAATCGCGAGGGTACTGAAGAATTGCCCGACGCTAAACCATCGCAACACCGTCGCGCCGAGGGCGACGTCATCGGGATTAACGATGAACGCGCGAGCGATTGGGCCTGAGCACAGAAATATTCCGCCGCAGACTACAGACATAAGTGCGCCGAGTAGCCACACGCCACGCCGACCGATGTCTTGGGCTTCGTCGAATTTTTCGCGACCGATGGCATCCCCAACGAGTGTCGCGAGAGCTACCTGAAACGCGAGCGCGGGCAATACACTTATGAGACGTATCTGAAGTCCGAGTCCCACGGCGGCGTGCATGGATACACTGTATACGCTGAATCCGGCGATGGCGATAAAGACGACGCGTGCGGCGTTTCGGTAGATGCTGGCGATTGCGATTGGTACGCCGACCTTGAGAACCTTTTGTATGAGCGGGTAGTCGAAGGGTAACGATTTGGAAATGATGAGCGGCGTGGACGGGCTGAATTTGATGAGAATTATCAGGAATGAGACCACGCCGATAACGCGTACGATGAGTGTGCCGACTGCGGCGCCTTCTACGCCAAGCTCGGGGAATCCTGCTACGCCGTGAATGAAGCCGTAATTCAGCGAGACGTTTAATACGGCCATGAGTATGGCTATCTTCAAGGGAAGCATCGGATTTTTTGAAGCACGGAGAACGGCCGCGCTGACCGCGTTGATGGCCATGAAAGGCAGACTGATGCAGTAAATTTTTAAGTAACCAACAGCAAAGTCGGCTGTTTCGGAAGAGGCCTGGGTGAGCGCGAGGAAAATGGGGGAGGAGAAGTAGCCAAAGAGGCCCAGGCCGAATGCCAGGAAGGTGATCAGGGTTAGACTCTGCACGACGACGCGTTCGATTACATCCTTTGCGCCCCGGGCCAGATTCTGGCTGATGAGCGTGACCACACCGACGGATACGGCCAGGATAATCGCTTCAAAGAGAAACAGGATTTGGCGATTCATCCCGAGTGCTGCTGTCGCTGCTGAACCGAAGGAGCGAACCATGTAGAGATCGGTTAAGCCAAGCCCCATCTCGATGAGATTGTAGGCGACCGTGGGTAGCGCGAGAACGAGAATCTTTCGATGGACGCTTTGGGCCTTCGTAGTGGAGTCCACGTCAGGCGCGCACGGTGCGATATTGAAAATCCGTCGATACCGTCGACGCTTCGTCAATCGCTTTCATGATGAGTTCGTGATCCGGCGCGAGTTCGCAGACGGGATCGGTCCGCGTGGCATCGCCCGTCATGAGAAAGGCCTGACAACGGCATCCCCCGAAATCAATATCCCTGCGTTCGCAGCTTTGGCAGGGTTCAGGCAACCAATCGGTGCCGCGAAATTGATTGAACACGACGGAATCGTTCCAAATGTCCGATAAGGATTCATCTATGACGTTCGGGAATTCGAGACCGGGAATTTCGCGCGCGGTCTGGCATGGCAACACGGCACCATCGGGGGCGATGGTAATAAACTGATTTCCCCATCCCGCGAGACACGCCTTGGGTCTTGCTTGGTAGTAGTCGGGCAATACGTGGAGGACAAACATTTTTCCGCGTGTTTTTTCGACGTACTCGATGGCAATATCTTTCGCGCGGGTCAACTGATCGCGTGTGGGGAGTAGCGCCGCGCGATTCTCGAAGGCCCAACCCACGTATTGCACATGCGCGAGCTCGATTCGCTCGACGCCCCATGCGCACGCCAGGTCCAGGGCATCGCGCATGCGGTCCAAATTGTGCCGATGCAGAACTACGTTGAGGGTGACGGGAAATCCGATTTCTTTGGCCTGTTGAACCGCGTCGCATTTCTTGTCGAAACTTGGCGTGCCCGCGATTAAGTCGTTGCCTTCCTGTTGAGAATCCAGCAGGCTTATCTGGATGGAGTCCAATCCGGCATCGCGCAATTCCTGCAAATTTTCGCGGGTTGCTGTGAAGGCACTTGTGCTGATGTCTGTATAGAGGTCGACCTCGCGGGCAAATTTGATAAGTTCGGGAAGGTCGGGACGCAACATGGGTTCGCCACCGGAGAAATGAACATGGATCACGCCCAACTCCGCTGCCTGTTGAAGCACACGTTTCCAGTGATCCGTATCAAGTTCGTCGGCGTATTGCGCCATGTGCAGTGGGTTACTGCAATAGGCGCAGCGCAACGGGCATTTGTAAGTGAGTTCGGCGCACAGCGACATGGGTCTAAGCGGTGGCATCAGTCAATAGTCCATGGTTGTAGAGTTCTTCCAAATATTCGAGTACATCGGCAGCGACATCCGCCCCTCCGAAAAGCGCGCTGAGCTCGGTGCAGAGTTCATCAAACGAGCGGCCGTCGAGCAGTTTTACGATATGCGTACCGGTCTCGTTCAGCACCAACACCCCTTCAGGATACACGATCTGATGTTGCTCGCGAATCTTGTCCCATCGGTATCGTGCAAACGACACCAATTGAGGCCTGTCGACCTGAAACGTGTTACTCATTTTTCCAACACCGCGCGCGTGGGGCACTCGAAATGGTAATAAAGCGCGTCAAGTTGAGACCAGAGCAAATTGCATTTGAACTGGACCGCGGCGACCGCTTCGCGCTGAAGTTCGGGTGTATTGCAGTATTTCAACGTGACCGCAAGGCCGTGATCGCAATCGCGCGTGGCCTGACTCAGCCGAATACGCATGTACTCGAGAGCGGAGGGATCGATCCACGTGTAATGTTTTTCGAAAGCAGCGAGGCGAATCTTGTGCAGTTTTGGCGCGAAGAGTTCGGTGAGCGACGAGGCGATTCCGATGAACCACGGTTTCGTGCGCACGAAGTCGAGATAGGCATCCACGGCATACTTCGTTCCCGGAAGCAGGTTCTCGTCGATCATGTCCTTCTCGCGCGAGAGTCCCATGGCTTCACCCATCACGAACCATAACTCAATGCCACCGACCTTCTCCGGCGTGCCGTCGTGATCGATGATGCGCTGAACCCAGGTCTGCCGAATGTCACGATGGGGAATCTTGGATAGAAGGATCGCGTCCTTAATCGGAATGGTTTTCTGGTAATACATCCGGTTAACGCACCACGTCCGCAATTGGTCTTCATTGAGTTTGCCGTGGTTCATGAGCTCGTGAAAGGGATGTTTGTCGTGGTATTGATCCGTGCCGACCTGTCGCAGTCGTGCGGTAAATTCCTCGGTGGACCAGCGTTCCATTATGGGGTCTCCATGTTCGGATAAATCAGAAAGTACAGTCGCGTCGATTGGAACCCGCCATTCGTTACGGGAGTTCCCTTAGGATTCGAAGAAGTCGCCATCGTTGCCGACCTGTAAGCCAGCTTTTGCAAGCACCTTACGCTCCGGGGAAGTCCGATTCAACATCGGGTTCGTATTGTTAATGTGAAAGTAGACTTTGGTTTTGGCGGGAAGACCCTTGAACCAGTTCAGGGAGCCGCCTTTTCCGCTGATAGGCCAGTGACCCATGTCATCAGCGTTGCGCGTACCGAGCCCCAGATCGATCATCTCGTCGCGCGTCCAGAACGTACCGTCGAAGAAGACGATATCCGCCTTTTGGGCAGCGGCATCCAATTCGTCTGACATTGCTTCAACACCCGGCGCATAGAGAAACTTTCCGCCTGTCTTGGTATCTTCCACGAGGAAGGCGACAACGGATCCCCGCGCGTCGGCTTCTTGATCGCGCACATAAAGTGGGGGATGCGGATCGAGGTCGATGGTTTCCAGCCAGAGATTACTTGAGCGGCCGTCGACAGAAGTCAGATTGATAGCCGAGTCGTAGGAAAGATCCTTCCAGGGACGTGGACGAAAAGCGGAGAGTAACGGCTCAATCGGAAAGTCATTCTTGAGCCAGTTGCGCACGGTTGGCGTGGAGTACATTTGATACAAGGTGCCCTCGCGCAAAAAGAGAAGGCCCGACGTGTGATCCAGTTCCGCATCGGTCAAGACGCAGCCGGCGATTCCTGTCGCACGTGATTCATCGCCCGGAGGAGTAAGCTCGGGAAAGTCGATGATCTGCTGACGAATGTCGGGAGACACGTTGAGAAGATACCAGTCCGATCCGTCGGAAGAAATCGCGACGCTGGATTGGGTCAGGGGAGAGATGTCGGAAGTGTCCTGGCGTACCAAAACACAATTAGGACAGCGACAGTTCCATTGAGGTAAACCTCCGCCTGCCGCTGCCCCTAAAATGCGTATTTTCATACTCGATTACGAGCAGGTCGAACTAAAAATCGCTCGAAGGATCGGATGGAATTTCCTGTACTTCGAAGTCGTCCGTGTTGGCGTACGACGAGCATTCCATAGCAAGTGAAATATCGTGGAACTTAGGTTTTTCCCAACTCATTGATGATTCCTCCAGTACGTTTGTCAGACATTACGTTGGCAATGTCGCGGTAAACACTGTGCCCTTAGCGACACAATAATTAGACAGATGGTAACAATTTTCGGTTGCAATGGCAAATCGGGTGAAATTTGGTGAAGATTCGGCCAGAATACGTAATTTCGGCGGGGTCGGGAGGATAAATAGAGCGTACGTGCAAAGTCTATGTAGCCACGCCCAGCTATGCAATGGACAATTTTTGAGTTGAGTCGAAATTTTTTCTTTACAGGCACGTGTTCACAGTGTATGGTATTAGTGTGTACAGTAAAGGATTGCATGTATATTCACATCGACCATAATTCAGGCGAGCCGATTTCGCAGCAGATCGTGGAGCAGATCAAGTATCTGGCGATTTCCGGTGCCTTGAAGGGGAACGAAAAAATTCCGTCGGTGCGCGGCTTGGCTTCTGAACTAAAACTGAACCCCACGACGGTGGCGCGCGTATACCGCCAACTTGAGTCGGAGGGGATCATCTTCACGCAACGCGGCAAGGGCACGTTTATTGCCCTTCGGGGAAGCGGGTTGACCAAGAAAGAAAAACAGCGTCGGATTCAGGATGGAATTCGCAAGCTGGTGGTGGAAGCGGGAAGGCTGGATGTCGATTCCCGTGACTTGCTGCAAATGATTTCCCAGGAGATCGATGCCCTGTATGGGGCCATAGACGATACCAGCCAAGAACCAAAAAGGAGACGATGAGGAATGAATGTCATTGAAATGGAAAACGTGGTTCGCTTCTTTGGTGCCACACCGGCTGTGAGGGGGCTGAGTCTATCGGTACCCAAGGGCAGCGTCTATGGATTGCTGGGAGAAAACGGCAGCGGTAAAACCACGAGCATCAAAATGATGATGGGCGCCTTGATTCCGAATGAAGGCACGGTGCGTGTTTTTGGGGTCGATCCGGTAGGGATGCCGCAGGAAACGCGATCGTGTATCGCCTATATCGCTGATGAAATGGCGTTGCCGAATTGGATGCGACTCGGGGAAGCGATGGAGTTACATGCATCATATTTTGAGCAGTGGGACTGTTTGATTTCTCGACGGAGATCTGCGCGGCGCAGGTGGATCATTATAAGACGCAACTGAACGCGTTGACGGCCTTTGCGCCCAACGCCGCGAGCATGCCGCTACTGCGGAAGAACGATCGGGACATGTTCGGTGCGGCGATGAGCGTGCTGAGGCCGCGCCCAGAAGGCCCGCGCATCGTCGGCATTCGCAATACCAACGACTGTGCCGAGGTCTTCGTATCCGAAGCCGTACTCCCGATTGCGCAGGCACACTGCAATGCCGAAGTGTTGGATGGACCTTGCGATTTACAATTCGATGCGGCCGACCAGCTCGAATGGTTCTGTCCAGTCCACGCGTAACAGGGCCCAGTTATTGACGCTCACCGAAGTAGCCCCGCCACGCCTGATCGACGATTTCGACATTCAACTCCATCGGCTTATTTTGATAGCGGCAGATGTCCCGCGCGCGCTCGATAAGTTCTCCGGGTTCACTGCTTCTGAACGAACGCCCAGCATCGTCGTAACGCTTGAGCAGATGCTCCAGCGTACCGGGTGTCACTGAGTCGCCGCGGCTTGCCACGTATTGTTCGAAAATCTGACTATAATGCTCCGCCGTTGGATTTCCGAGAAAGAGTCGATAACCGATTCGACGTATGAATGCCGGGTCGACTACGGTATCCGGGTCGAGGCTCGTCGAGATGACAAGCATGTGTCGCAGCGGCACCTGAACTTTCTGTCCCGACCTCAAGGTCAAGTAATCGACCTGATGTTCGAGCGGAATAATCCAGCGGTTGAGCAGTCGGCTCGGTTCGACGCGCTGTCGGCCGAAATCGTCAAGCAGAAATGTTCCGCCATTCGCTTTCAGGTGAAGCGGGGCTTCGTAAAAATTCGATCCGGAATCATGTCCAAGATCAAGCGCTTCTATGGTCAGTTCGCCGCCGACCACAATGAAGGGTCTCTCAATTCGAATCCACCGAAGATCAACTTGTCGCGATTCGTCGTGTGAAAGATCAACCGGTGCGGACTTGTGGCATTGGGGATCGAACAACCGAATGATGTTGCGTCCCACTGAGATGGCATGGGGTATCCAGAGGTGTCCTCGGAACGCATCGTGTAGCAGACGACCGACGCTTGTCTTCCCGTTGCCCGGTGGCCCATGGACGAACAAGGAGCGCTGTGACATGAGCGCCAAGCCAATTACTTGTCTCGCATCATCGGAGAGAACCAGTTCGGACAGCGCAGCCGCTGTTTCATCAGCCGTGACGGTCTCGAAATGTTCGACCTGCCAATTCAGGGCGGATGTATAATCTTCCAACGTAACCGGAGCTGGCCCAATGTAGCCCGAGATTTCCATCATCCGCATAGCCGACTCACGACCCAGTTTCGAAATCGTAAATACGTACGTGAGCGTCCCTGACTCACCCAGTATCTCGATGAGCCGTTCCTGTTTCAACTCGTCAAGCAGATCCATCGCCATTGCCTGTGGAATACAGAGTTTCTCAATCATCCACTCGGTGGTGAATTGTTGAACCGTGAATGCATGTTTCAGGCACAGTGCAAGCAGATTCTGGCGCCCGATGCCGCAGTCATCAAAACTTGACGGAGCCGCAGGTGCCACTACCCCACCAATCTCGATCAACCGAGGTTCGGACTGATCCTCTTCGACAATACCCAACACATTTACCATGAGAACCCCTATCAATTAAAGTGTAAAAATCTCCCCATCACGTTCATGGTAATACGAAGCCCGTAGCGCGGTCAAGAAATGATCTTAATGAGAATTTCATCACCTTTGTGTGTCCTTCAAGTGGAAATATCGGGGCGAGCAAATTCGACGCTCCGTGAATTTTGATTACTGTACCAAGCGATAGTTGACAAAGTTCACAACATGCGGTAAAAGAGTCTCGTTATCTGGCTTACAGTCGCGCAAGGGGACCCGTGTAGAGACACTTTCGGAGCGTCGGTATCGTTTCAGGATCTGGTTGGCGTGGATGTATTTGGGGGTTCTACTTCGTGTTCTTTGCCGGAGAGTTGAACTATTCATTAACGAATCGTTCGTGGTACTTGAAGAAATTTCTTGTAGCCAAGGTGTTCATAGCTGGCCTCTTTCTGCTTGCGGGATTTACAGCGTATGCTCAGAGTGCGACCCTGCCGTTCGTCGAAGATTTTGAAGGTGCAAGCCCCCCTTAGCCGAGTCTTACTGGACTGTGACGGGTAACCTGTCACGTTCCTTCAACTTCAGGCGATTCGGGTTCCCATTGAATACATTGAGATGGTGACTAAGGGCTATATTCTCATGGGTCAATTTGACGTATTCTGATCGTCCGAATGTGTGGCGAGCCAGAATTGGGGGTGTTATTATTATAGCCGACGACTTTTGCTCAATATTGACAGTCAAATTTGAATTTTTGACCGAACAATAGATTTCCGTACAAACTAACCGATTTCGTCTCCTGATTCAACATTTCCGCCTAATTCTGACTCTCGTTTTAGTTCGTTTTGGGATTGGGCTGAGTTTTTCGACCCCACGGTGTGGAGATAGATGTTGCTGAGGGTACTAGGCTGATTGATGAGTCTGGGATGGATTCTGGTAATTAGACTGTTGTCCAGCCCCGGAATCAGTGCTCCTTCCCAAGGATTCCACAAACAACAAGCTCCACGCTATACTAACTTGAACTGTGGTACCATCCACCAGATAAGCTACCCACTTTTAGGCGAGCATTA
>JAYGCN010000017.1:0-2446 GCA_046583315.1 Candidatus Hydrogenedentota bacterium | reverse complement strand
CCAGATAACGCCGCTTGCCACTGAGCGTGACATACCCTTGGCCGGTAGCTTTGTGCAGACAGTAAGACGGGGTGGAAAACTGCGATTTCATTGGCATTTTTGCCTCCTTTAGTTAAAAGGGTAGTACTACCCTCTTAATCGGTTCCTAAAGGCTGCATCGCGTTTTACGAGTAATCAGGTAAGTGCCTGATTCAGCTATGTTTAATACTGGTGGTGTTCGGAGTCGCGACGAACGGACTCTCACTTGAATTTCCCTGCTAACAGGGAAATTATCAGGGAATTAAGCCCGTTTTCAATGAGAAATCTCTAGCCGTATACGCGAATACCTCTGTAGTTACGGACTATTCGTGGGGCTTGGCCTTTTCTGCATTCAAAATTAACAGGGAATTTTAGATCGCGTATCAGGGAATTGTTATTCAGGAACAGGGAAATTAAATCCCATAACAGGGAAGCTGAAATGGCGATCAGGGATAGCGTTCCGCTCAGATTATTCGTTCTGTTAACAGATCGTACGATCTCGCTATGATTCTGGGGTGTTAAGAATATAGCAGGCCATGTCTGGCCTTTGTTGACGGGTATTTTCGAGTTTTCTCTACTGGGTACATATCGTATGAATTCGCTACTCTTCCATTTGCTAATGCTATTTTCAGCACAAGCTATGGTCAATATCATACTGAATCACTGGCGGCTATATTAATAACACCCTCAGCGACCTATCGCCATGAAACATAGCTTGCGGTCGTCAGTTACTTCTTCAGCTTCAGAGCCACCAGTTCGGATTCCTGGATCATTCCGCCGACAGCAACCACAACATACTGCTCACCTTCATACATGTACGTCATCGGTGTTCCACGCGGAGTCTTACCCAAGCGATGTTCCCAGAGTTGGGCGCCGTCCTCTTTGTTAAAAGCACGGATGACACCATCGGTTCCGGTTCTCAACCTGCTGTTCGCGTCGGGATCAGGCTGATTCATGAAGAGCAAGGTCTTCGTCACGAATCCTCCACCGTTTGAGAGGCCACCATTCGTAGCAGCACCAAGCGGTCCAAGGTTCAGATGTTTGATCGCCGGATTGTCCGTCGGCCCCTGACCGTGAGGTATTTGCCAGACATGCTCGCCCTTATTCAGATCGATTGCCGTGATGCGACCGTAGGGTGGCTTGATTATCGGCAGCCCATCGACGGGCGGAACCAGGAAACTCATGAAGTTGAGCGTGTAGCGGAATTCGGACCGTCCGTCCGTCTGTTCCGTCAACGCCAGTGCGATGACCGACGTCATTGACGGGACGTACAGAACGCCAGTCTCAGGATCTACACATGCACCGCCCCAGTTTGCACCACCGGCGGCACTAGGCAACATCAGCGTACCCTTATTCGTACTGGATCTGACGGACGGCGGTGTGTACAGCGGCCCCAGGGTGTAATTCTTCACGGCTTTAAGCGCCTTCGCTCGCAGCTCCGGCGTGAAATCGATGAGGTCGTCTTCGGTCACCCCCTGGCGCTCGAAGGCGGGTGGTTTTGTAGGGAATGGCTGGGTTGCAGAGGTTTGCTCCCCGGGAACTGTGGACTGAGGGACGGGGCGTTCTTCGATGGGCCAGACCGGCTCGCCAGTTACGCGATCGAAAACGTAGGTGAATCCCTGCTTGGTAACCTGAGCGACAGCTTTGATTTCTTTGCCATCGACCGTAATATCCACCAGATTCGGCGCAGCGGGAGGATCGTAATCCCATAGACCGTGATGCACCAACTGGAAATGCCAGACGCGCTCACCGGTCTCTGCGTTCAGACAAAGCAGACTTTCGCCGAAAAGGTTATCGCCATGACGAAACTCGCCGTACCAATCCGAGGTCGGTGTTCCGATCGGAAGATAAACGTATCCGAGATCTTCATCAACGCTGAGCATCGACCAGGCATTCGTATTGCCTGAATATTTCCAGGAATCATTCTCCCAAGTTTCATTACCGAATTCGCTTTCTTGCGGAATCGTGTGGAAAATCCACTTCTGTTTCCCGGTTCGCACATCAAAGCCGCGAATGCTTCCCGGAGGCATCGCTTTTCCGCTGGCACTATCCGTAACAATGGAGCCAAGAATAATCGTATCACGACACACGACAGGTGGCGCGTTGAATCCCAAATTTCGTTTCGCGAATTCCTTGCCCAGTCCTTCGCTCAAGTCCGTGATTCCGTTCAGGCCAAAGTTCGGATCAGGTTTGCCCGTTTTCGCATCAATCGACACAAGTTGACGTCCGCCCGTCGCAATAAGGATGCGTTCGATCGTTCCGTCAGTCCAATATTCCACACCGCGATGCTGAAACCCCGAATTCGCCGGGCGACCCTGCTTATAGCTCTCCGGGTCATACACCCAGATAACCTCGCCCGTCCCGGGATTCATAGCAACAACCTGCGAATAGGATGTACTGAAATACATAACGCCGTTCACTACAATCG
>JAYGCN010000040.1:0-24165 GCA_046583315.1 Candidatus Hydrogenedentota bacterium | reverse complement strand
CTTTTCTCCGAGACGTTTGTACCAGAGATCACGGTCGGCTCGAGTACCCGAACCGCGCCCTCCCTGAAACACCTCCGGCAGGTTTTCGTCTATCCATTCACGGACTTCCACGCGGAACGCTTCTTCCTCCGCTGTAAAGTTCAGATCCATGTCATTACTCCTTGGTTTCTAACCGCCGTTAGATCGCACGGCCCGAATCTTTCCAAAATTCGTCTTTCAATTTTCGCTTGAATAACTTCCCGGAATCTTCGCGGGGAAGGTTTTCTCTAAATTCCACATGGCGCGGCACTTTGTAACCGGCGATGCGTTCGCGAAGAAAAGCCTGAACAGTCTCAACGGTTACGGAATTCTCCGACTCCGGCTCGATAATGGCTGCGACCTTCTCCCCGAAATCCGCATCGGGAATACCGAATACGGCACAATCTTTGACGCCATCCATTTCAATCAACACCGATTCAATCTCCGCCGGGTAAATATTCGCACCACCAGAGATGATCATATTTGACGCGCGATCGCACAGAAACAGAAATCCATCGTCGTTGAGATAACCAATGTCTCCACAGGAAAGCAATCCGTCCACGTCCATCTCGGCGCGTTTCGCATCGTCATTTTGATACGTGAAATCGGTGTTGGTCAGAAGGTTTCCATAGACATTCCCGATTTCGTTGGCGGGTAGCTCCTTGCCGTCATCGTCGAGAATTTTCACGATTGAGCGTTCAAGCGCCTTGCCAACCGTGCCGGGGTACTTCAACGCCTCCTCGGAAGAACACACGGTAACCGCGCTCATCTCCGTGCTACCGTAATATTCATGAATGATGGGACCCCACCAGTCAATCATGGCTTTCTTGGTCTGTGGTGGACACGGTGCAGCGGCATGAATAATGTATTCCAGTGAAGAGATGTCATACTTGTTGCGCACATTTTCAGGAAGCTTCAGCAGACGCACGAACATCGTCGGAACCATCTGTACATGGGAAATCTTGTACTGCTCCACAATGCGCAGAAACTCCTCTGCGTCGAATCGTGGCATAATCACGCAAAATGTTTTAAGCTGCACGGCAAAAATCGAAAAAGCGTTGGGTGCCGCATGATACATCGGTGCTGGAATGACGGTGCTCGCACCCGGCACCACTCCCAGTACGCCTGACATGACTTCTATCTGCTCCGCATATTGCTCAGGGGTCGCAGGTTCGCGTTTGACACCTTTTGGCATACCCGTTGTACCCGAGGTATAAATCATGCTCGCCGTCTGCATCGTGGGTTCTTCAGCCCAGGATTCAAAGGTATCGAGCCATTCGTTCCACACAGGACCGGCTCCAGCCACGGGTGTCCCGTCCACATCAAAAGTTGAGCACAGGATTTCGGGTGTTTCGACCTGGATAATCTGAACATGCTTGGGGATCACAGACCGCAACGAACGATACAAATCCGAATGGATTACAAGTACATTCGCGCCGCAATCGTTCAAGATATAAGCCACTTCCGGCCCCTGCAAATGCCAATTGATCGGAACCGGCATCGCACCGACCACGCGAATTCCAAGCGTCGCCTCAAGATAGGCTACGTCATTGCGTAGCATCAAGGCCGCCGTATCGTCCTTCTTGACACCCAAATCGTGTAAGCCTGTAGCCGCTTTTGCTACGCGTACCATCAGATCCTCATGAGAAATAAAAGTGTCGCCGTACTGAAGTCCCGGGTCGCTCATGGTCGTCTGTCTACTCCTTTGCCGTAATCTGATCGCGCAATTCGCGACGCAGAATTTTGCCTACACCGCTCTTGGGCAGCGCATCCAGAAAATGAATCTGAGACGGCGCCTTAAACTTTGAGAGCGACTGAATGGTGAACGCGATGATCTCCTCGTCGCTTAGTGCGCTCCCCTCGGATAGCACGACGAACGCGACGATATCTTCGCCGTAAACATCGTGCGGCACGCCAACCACCGCCGCTTCGTCGATTTCAGGATGTTTGTAAAGCACATTTTCGACTTCCGCCGGGAAAATGTTCTCGCCCCCCTTGATGATCATGTCCTTCTTACGATCCACGACATACAACCAGCCATCGTCGTCCAGATAGCCGATATCGCCGGTATGCAACCATCCGTTTACAATCGTCTCCTCTGTGGCCTCCGGCGCTTTGAAATACCCCTTCATCACGCTCGGACCCTTCGTAACAATCTCTCCGCGAGTGTTCGACGGAAGCTCATTATCATCATCATCAAATATTCGTAAGTCGGTAATGTCATATGCTTTACCCGCTGAACCTGATCGATAGGGCTGGTCGAAGCGATCCGCCGTGGCCATACCCGCGTTCTCCGTCATGCCATACAGCTGACGAATCCGCGACCCCGTTCGCTCCATAAAGGCATCCGCGACTTCCGGCGGAACCGGTGCCGCGCCACAATTCACCATTTCCAGCGAAGTCAGGTCATAGTTATCAATATCCGGGTGCGCAATCATCATCGCGATCATGGTCGGCACCGACGCCATGTCTGTAATTTTGTACTGGTCAATCAGCTCGAAAAATCTCACCACATCAAACCAGGTTTCCTGAACGGCGAAACCCGCCGGATAATGCTCCGGCATGCGAGCACTCGAGTTCATGACCCCCACGCCATAAATGTGGGCCATCGGCAATGCGGAAAGCGATACGAGTGGATGATTTCGCGCGTCAAGACACGATGCGCGCATCCCGCTGTCGACACCCTGTATCAGCGCGTCATGTGTAAGCATCACGCCCTTGGGTCTTCCAGTCGTTCCAGACGTGTAGAGCATCAACGCGAGATCATGCGGGTCGATCGATTCGATAGTCGGTTGAGGTTCGTACTCAAGGAAAGATTCGAGGGAATATTCCGGCGGATTGGCATCCTCATTCGTCTCCCCTCCCCGTATGGCGATCCATTTGATGTGGTCGAGTCCTTTAATGGCTTCTCGCACGTTATCCACCAGCGTCGTGTCAGTAATGATCACCTGCGCTTCAGTGTGTCCATAAATGTACCGCAACTCCGGCGGCGTCAATTGGAACATCACCGGCACCACCGTAGTAGCCGAGCGAAAACAACCACCGAAAACAGAGTATACAAGCGGATGATTTACCATGGTCAGACACATCATCGTGTCTTTGCCCATTCCCATCTCCGTAAACGCTCGCTGGAGACGTTGGGATCGCTCGAAAAAGGTCGTGTTCAGAATTTCCTCGCCTTGAAACACCATCGACATGCGTTCGCCATGACGATCAATCGCGTCAGCCCCGAGTTCCGCCAGATTCCTGGGTGTAGCCACCGTATCAACCCTCCTTCAACGTCGAATGCGCCTCAACCCTACGATTTCAGTTCCAGGCGTGCAATGGTCTCGGTATGCACCTCATCCGGTCCGTCCGCCAGACGCAGTGTACGCATGCCCGCGTACATTTTCGCCAGCGGAAAGTCGTTGCTGACGCCGCCACCGCCGTGGGCCTGAATAGCTCTATCAATTACGCGCAGGCACATGTTCGGCGCGAGCACTTTAATCATCGCGATTTCTTTACGCGCGATCTTGTTGCCCACCTTGTCCATCATGTCCGCCGCTTTCAATACCAAGAGCCGCGTCTGCTCAATTTCCATACGGGAGTGCGCGATGTCCGCGCGAATCGTTCCCTTTTCGGCGAGTGTCGTTCCAAACGCAACGCGTTTCTGCACGCGGTCCTTCATAAACTCGAGTGCGCGTTCTGCCACACCGCAGGTACGCATGCAATGGTGAATGCGGCCCGGTCCAAGACGACCTTGAGCGATTTCGAAGCCTCGACCTTCGCCGAGCAAGATATGGTCAACCGGCACGCGCACGTCTTCAAAGGAGACTTCACCGTGACCGTGGGGCGCGTCGTCGAAACCGAAAACAGGCAGCATGCGTTTGACCGTGATGCCCGGAGTATCCATCGGCACGACAATCATCGACTGCTGATTGTGTTTGGGGCCGGCAGGATCCGTCTTACCCATAAAAATCGCCACCTTACATCGAGGATCACCCGAACCCGAGGTCCACCATTTCAAACCGTTTATCACATAGTCGTCGCCATCCCGAACAATGCGGGACTCTATGTTGGTCGCATCCGAAGAAGCCACACGTGGCTCCGTCATCGCAAAACACGACCGAATCTCCCCATTGAGCAGCGGTTTCATCCACCGTTCTTTAAGCTCTTCAGACGCATAACGCGCGAATACTTCCATGTTGCCCGTATCCGGCGCAGAACAATTGAACACTTCCGAAGACCATCCCACGCGCCCCATAATCTCGCACAAAGGGGCATATTCCAGGTTTGTCAGCCCCGCGCCATCATCACTGTGCGGCAGAAACATGTTCCAGAGTCCAGCCTCGCGCGCAATCGGTTTGAGGTCTTCGATAATCTGAATCGGCTGCCAGCGATCACCCTCGTTAAGTTGCTCCGCAAAGAGTTCTTCATTGGGGTAAATGTGCTTATCCATAAACGCAATGAGGCGTTCACGCAATTCCTGCACCTTGGGCGTGTAATCAAAATCCATGGTCAACTATTCCTTTCGGGCCGCTTCGGCATCGCTAAAATTACTTAATGGCTTAACTTTTCAACGCTATCATTTTAACCAGACTGTTTCAAGTCCTTCGCGTAAACGGCCAACTCGGCCGACAACTCCATAAACCGCTTACTGTCCGCCTGAGCCTCTTCAACTCGATTCATCCGACGATATACTTGTGCCCGTTTCTTGTAGGCATCAATGTGTGCCGGATAATGCGTGATGATCACATCCAAGGCCTCAAGCGACTCCGGATAGTTCCCCGTGTCGAAATAGATCTTGGCGATGTTGTCCAAAAGAAAGTGTCCGGGAACCCGCGGGGCACTCTGTTCTCTCAATTTAAGGAATATTTCCAATGCACCATCCGTATCCCCATCCAGACGTTTCAGAACCCCCATATTCACTTTTGGACCCGTAAAGCCCGGATCCATCTCGGCGGCCAATTCCAGATCGCGTAAACACCCTTCCTCATCCCCATTAAAGTAACGAGCCACCGCGCGCGCATTCACTGCCCATGCGAAGTCTGGATCAATCTCGAGCGCATCGTCATATTCGGCGATCGCTCCGTCATAGTCCTTCACGTCAAACATGAGTTTGCCGCGATACAGGTGGAACATGGTCGAATCAGGATCCCGCTCGATGGCTTGTTCATAGAGTTTGGCCGATTCCTCGTAATCCCCAATTCCGTGAAACAGAACCGCCCGATGCCAAATATCCTGCGTATCGGCCTGCACCCCAAAGACCTGAAGCTGTTCGGCCACGGGTTGCGGGTCTGTGACCAGCGACCTGAGAAATACGGCCCAAATTGTGGTGCTGACCACCGCAACGCCGGTCCAAACCTTTAGCTTAAAACTGATTTTCACGTAGAATTCTCCATAGTAGACAGACCTCGATTCTAGTGAATATGCCCCATTAACGCAACTTTCCCAGTCAAACGGCTATGACACACCCTAGGTGGAAACGAGGCCTATCGGGGCTGAGAGCCCCCTTAACTATAACCGCCGGAGTTGCTGTACCCACTGTGCATTTGATATACAAGCAGGGTGCTTTTACACAATATTATGAAGATAATTCGCCGATTTGGTGTTCAATCTAGATCGAAAGTGGATCCACCAGCCTTTTCGAGCCGATAATCAACAATACGACGGATTAATCCGTAGGGGAGAAAGTCTTTGAAAACGAAATTATTAGGGCTTGTGGTAGTGCTTGCGCTTGCCGGATGCGCGACCAACGGCAACTCGCGCGCAGTCATATCCGCCAAAAATAAGGTGGCTCCGGCACTCATCCACGTGAGTCCGGTAAAAGAGGTATTCCGGCGTGGCGAGCGACGCGAAGTTGCCGTAACCGGTAGTGGTTTCATCATCACCCCCGATGGTTACGTGGTCACCAACGAACACGTCGCCGCCAAGAGTGACTTTGTGCGTTGCGTGCTGTTCGACCGCGACGAAGTTGAAGCCGATGTCGTGGGCACAGACCCTTACACCGATATCGCCGTGCTCAAGTTGCGTACCGATCGCACCGATCTGCCTTATGTGAAGCTCGGCGTGTCCCACAATCTGGAAGCGGGTGAAACCGTCATGGCCATGGGCAGTCCACACGGTTTAGCCCGTTCGGTTTCGCTCGGCATCGTCAGCGTCACGGACAGAAACCTCGAACGCATGGGATCGAGCACGGCACCCTACAACAACTGGATTCAAACCGATGCGGCAATCAACCCGGGAAACAGCGGCGGACCGTTGGTGAATATTCGCGGCGAAGTGATCGGCATCAACACACGTAAATTGACCGGCGCGGACAACGTCGGCTTTGCCATCCCCATCGACATCGCGCGTCAGGTGATTGACGAAATTATCGCGACCGGTCGTGTATCACGAAGCGATATTGGTGTGGCATTTCAGGAAATGACCCGAATCACGGATGACCCCACGCGGGCCGGTGTAGTGATTGGCGATGTGAACCCCCTCTCCCCCGCATTTGATGCGCGTATACGTCCAGGTGACGTCTTGCTCTCGATTGATGGTGAAGCGACGGATGCGCGGTTCACTGAAGACCTCCCGGAAATTCGCAAACGGATCGCGGATTACCCCACCGGACAGGAAATTACCCTGACCATTCAACGCGGCGACGCTATCGTTGACGTACCCATCACCACCGTTGAAAAAAGCGAGCGTAAAGGTGAAGAGGAAGAGCTTGAGGAATGGGGCTTTACGCTCTCCGAGCTCACAAATAGTGTCATCCGTCGTGCGCAGCTCACCTCCAAGGAGGGGGTGCTGATATCCGGTACCAAAGAAGGGGAATTGGCCTCCCAGTCCAAACTGGGCGCGGGGGACATTATTCTTGCAATCGATGGAGTGACCGTACGCGACCTTGCACATTTCAAGGAAGAATACGCCAAACGCATGGAATCCAATCAGGAACTCGTCATGCTCACCATCAAACGCGGCGCTCTCACGCTGTTCCGTATCGTCCAACAAGAAGCCATTTAACGAATTTTTTCAGGAGTGCATTATGACTCGTTCTATCCAGGTCGCTTTCTCAGTTGCTGCATTGACATGCACATTTCTCATCTCCTCACCGGTCAGTGCCGATTCAATCGGCAAGAGCGTCTATCAGTCTATCGAAAAACATTACATGGATGCTCTGTGCCGCATTTCCTATTCCATTGAAATCAGGAATTCAAGTACCGGGGAAACCAGTCTGCGCGCGTCGTACACAACCGGTATCGTCGTTTCGGAAGACGGGCTGTTGCTGGCCTATGGACACATGTCCCTGGAAAATCGCAAGCCTATCAATATCAAGGTCATCGTGGGTACAGGAGACGATGAAGAAGAATATGATGCGACCATATTAAAGAAGCCCAAAGACATTAACGTCGTCTTCCTGCAGATCGAAGCCAATGAGGAGGATGAAGATGTCGAATTCGCCTATGTCGACTTCAAGCAGGAATCCAATCTTGAGCTCGGCGATCCATTGCTCACCGTTGGTCTGCTCAATCAGAACTTCGATTATTCCAAAGCGATACAATCGCGGCGCATCGGCGCAATCTTGACTGAGCCGCGACAAACCTACGCGCTGGATTCCACCGTATCCTTCGGCTTTATCGGCGGGCCGGTGTTCAACGCCGCAGGCGACGCGGTCGGTGTGGTCGGCTTCGATCTATCCAGCAACGAAGGTGGCGATATCTACACGCGCAGCGGTTACCCCCTGCTATACCAGACCGACCTCTTCGCAAAGTACATTGAGAATCCTCCCAGTGGAGAAGATGACAATGCATACCTCGGCGTATTTACGCAGCCGCTTACCGAAGAATATGCCCGGTATTGGGAACTTCCCGATGAGGGCGGCATCATTGTGAGCACCGTTATTTCCGGTTCACCCGCGCATAAGGCCGGATTCAAGTCAGGCGATGTCATCACCCTGTTCGGCAACACACCCGTGACAGCGAAACAAGATCAGGATGTTGTCGCGTTTACCAAAATGGTCCGCGAAAGCGTCTTGAACCAGCCCCTGCCCATCCGCTTTTATCGAGATGGCAAAGAAATGGAAATTGCGCTCACGCTGACCAAGCGTCCAACTGCCGGCCGCGACGCCAACGAATTCGAAGATACCGTCTTCGGAATCACCGCGCGCGAACTGACCACCGACGTGCGAATCGCGCTCAATCTATCCGACAACGACAAGGGAGTAATCATTCGCAAGGTCAAATCGGGAAGTCCGGCATCTCTGGCCCGTCTTCGACCCAACTACGTCATTCAGGCTATCGGCGACAATCCCATCGCAAACCTCGAAGACTTCGAGGCCGTCATCGCAGAACTCTCTGAATCGAAACCAGCCGAAATATCCATATTCTGTCGGGTCGGTGCGAACACCGCGTTCTTCCGCATGCAACCGCGCTGGAACAACGAATAGCGATTAACTAAATGACACGAATATTGGGAATCCTCGGAGCAGGTTTACTTGTTCTGGGGATTCTCTTTTTTGCGTACACTCGGAATCAGCCCACTACACAAACCGATGGCGAAGAAGACCTTTTCGCACGCGGGGAGTACCTTTGTCGGGAAGCCCGCTGGGATGAAGCGCGACGCGTGCTACGTGAATTCCTGCTCGACAACCCGGAACACCCAGGCGCACACTTTTACCTCGGTCGATCGTATTTACTGTGGAAAGACGATTTTCGTCCAGCCATCGCAGAAGGCGAACTCCAGACCGCTCTCGCGCTCTATCACGAGAATGGCGGAACCCACCATATCGAACGATTCTCAGACGAATATTTCGAGCTAATCTGCAACATCGAATCCGCCAAGGTATGTATGGAGCAATTCACAAAACTGCTGGATGCTCAAATACCGGCTCGCCACCTTTCCCCTATCGTCTTACGGGCAAGGCGGTATATTGAAGCCGCGCGTGACATTAACCCGACCTATCCCGAAATCGCCCCCTTCACCGAGTTGGTGAACATGATGACCGCGATCGTCGCCGAAAACAGCGAATCGACCATTCCCTAAAATCCCCATACCTTCGGGATGAGGTAAACGGCAATCACCATCAGCACCAGATTCAGCGGCACCCCAACCCGCATAAAGTCGGTGAACTTGTACCCACCAGGACCATACACGATAAGATTCGTCGGGTATCCCAGCGGTGTGGCAAAGGACGCTGCGGCCGAATACATGATAGCCAAAACGAAGGGCTGGGGACTCAGACCCACCTGAAACGCGACCGCCAAAGCGACGGGATACATCAGCACCGCCGCAGCCTTGCTCGAGACCACCGCCGCGAAAATCCCTGTAACGAGGTAGACGAGCCCCAACAACATATAGCTACTGGATGCCCCTGCGATGCCCACGAGAGTGTCTCCCAGTAACTGAGCCGCTTGAGATTCCTCCAGCGCATAACCCAATCCGAAGGCGGACCCAATCGTTATCAAAGTGGGCCAATCGATACTCTCGCGCGCTTCGGTGCTCGATAGGCACCCGGTGAATATCATGAGACCCGCCACGACAAACGCCGCGTAAACAACCGGCACCGAGGGAATCGTCATCAAAATAATGAGCAACACCATTAACGCTGAGCTGACCCAGACTTTTTCGTGACGTAAGGCCTGCGACCCTTCAATGTCGCTCACCAGATAAAAGTCCGGGTTGTTGTGATGCAGACGCCCGAACTCATGACCCGCCTGAAGCAAAAGTGTATCCCCGGCCCGCAACACGATGTCGCCGATGCGTCCCTGAATACGACCGCCACCGCGATGCACGGCAATAATGGCTGCATTGTACATCGCCCGGAAATCCGCATCACGAATGCTTTTCGCGATGAGCGGCGATCGCGACGAGATGACCGCCTCACACAAATATTTACCCCGGCGCTCCGAGGAACGATCCTCGTAATTCTCATCCGCAACCGGCACCAATCCCTGAAACTTGCGCTCCAGATCGACCATCGTACTCACGACGCCCGCAAAAGTAAGTACGTCGTCCTGTTCAAGAACCTGCTCAGGACGTACCGGCGTAATGACCGTATCCCCGCGAACGATTTCCATCAGGAACAATCCGGGAAGATGGCGAAGTCCCGCCGCCTCAATGTCTTGACCGATCAGCGCGCAGTCTGCCTGAATCTGCATCTCCGCAAAATACTCACGCGGTGAACTCTCAATGCTCTGCATCAGGTCTTTACGCTCCGGCAACCAATGGCGGCCGATGAAAAGGATGTAGAGAATACCCACAAACACAAAGGGTACTCCGACCCACGCCAATTCAAAAAGCTGTAGTGGGCGCAACGAATCGTTTAGCTCAGGAGTAGACGCGAGTGTAGACAGGATGAGTCCGTTCACCGCCAGATGCGTGCTCGTGCCGATGAGCGTGCACGTGCCCCCCAAAATCGCCAGGAACGACAGCGGCATCAATATGCGGGACGGAGAGATCCCGTTCTTGCGGCACCATTCATTCACCACCGGCATCAACATCGCCACGATCGGCGTGTTGTTGAATAGCGCCGACATGGTCGACACAGATAGCGCGAGCCTTCTCAGCCCTTCTTTCTCGGTTTTCGCGCGACCGAAAATCCAGCGCTGCACACTTTCAAGCGCGCCGGTCTCGGACATCGCTCCAGCCACCACAAACAACGCCGCAATCGTAAGCGTACCCTGATTCACGAATCCGCTGAATACCTGCTCCGGCGATATGATGCCCACCAACCCGCACACAAGCGAGCCGCCCAACAAAACCATGTCGGGCGGTCCCCAATTGCGAATCAACGCGGCGATGATCAAGACGATTACGCCGGCAACAAACCAGATTTCCCAGGTCACAAACTCACTCCATCAAAAGACATCATCGAATCGTCATTATCCTTAGTATAATTACAACGATTCATGACAGTCCAGCCTATATGCACACTTTTCTAACTATATCGGGCCAATGGATGAAACGAGATCACCGCAGCGGTGCATCCCGTCGGGTGAAATTCGCCCACTTCGGTAATCGATACTCCAAGCCGGTTTCCCGTATCGAGTAGCTCAAAAATCCGATGGTTGTTCTCCATATTCGTCATTCCCGGATAACCCGGCGACCAACGTGTGCCGTCATTCAGTTTGATGTGCAGTTTTTTGCGCAAGGAATCATGAATATATCCCGCCATATCTTCGGCGAGCCTATCGGAGAGTCCCTGCAAGAACAGAGCAGACTCCGTATCCCCGGCTTCCTTGTACACCGTGAGCTGTTCGTGAATATCCGGACCCGCAGAGGCTATCTGAATACCGATGGCATCAAGCGTGTCGTCACCCCTTTCACGGAAATAGTGCGCACCATTCACGACATCCTCTTTTCCCGAACCGATGACCGTTGTATAGTCGAAGCGGCACACCTCAGTCGTGTGGTCAGTAACGTCCAGGACAACAACCTCGTCCCCGTCGCGATAACACGGCAGAATTCCGAAAAGTCCCTGCGGTCTGAGCCAGCCGTGTTCGGTGGTCTTGTTCACCCACTCATCGTACAGCGCTTCCAGAAACGACTCGTCAATCCCCTGCTGTTCACGCTTCGTCTTACCACCAAAACGCCAGTTCAGCGAATATAAACTGCGACGATTGATGTTGGGCGAAAATTCAGCCACGCTCATCTCGATTTTCTCGACAGCCGACCACGGCGAATCAGGCAAGACATACTCATCAAAGGGTATCGCGCGCGCCGGGAGTGACTCCAGCAACGCCTCATCTTCCTTGGCACGCACTTCGGCCCGCGCATAGCGTCGCGACAATTTTTCATAATTACGCTGCATCACCGTGTTCACGTCATCGGCGGACAGCAACTCGTTCATGACGTTTACCCCGTCCATCGCGGTCGCGCAATAGAAAACATTCTTGCGCATCGTGGCGATATCGTCCTCACCCGCCATCGCGACATAGGCCGCATGCCGATCACTCACCGGCGCGCCGCCAATAAGCACGTAGGTTTCGTCCATGCCCTGCTCCTTGAGCATTTTGGACACGGTAATCATGTGATTTGACGTCTGAACCAGCAGCGCGGACATGCCGATCGCGTCGGCGTTGTGCTCTTTCGCCGCATCAATGTATCCCTGCAACGGCGTCATCACGCCCATATCGATAACCTTGTAGCCGTAGTTTTCAAACAACGTTTTGGCCAGGTCCTTCCCGATGGAATGCACGTCCTGATACACCGTACCCAGAATAATGGTGCCTTTGTATTTTATTTCCGAATGCAGATCGACTCCCGATTTCACCTTCATGAACTCTTCAAGGAAACTCATCACCTGCTTCATCACGTCAGCTGATTTCAGCAGGTGAGGCAGCGACACTTCCCCACGCCCGAAGCCATCGCCAAGTTTCTGCATGGTGACCATCAGAAAGTCATTGATGAACGTCAGCGGCTCATGGCGTTCAGTAATTTCCGCCGCCTGAATTACGATGGCATCGGCGTATTCGAATATGTGGCCACCGATTTCCACCGAACCCGCAACGCGCTCTTTGTGGCCATTAAACACCTTCTCGCAAATCGCTTCTTCTGCACCGAGGTCATCGTAGGATGTGCGCTTCACGACCACGATGCCTTTTTTGGCTTCAGCAATGACCTCCAACTCTTCAAACGCATCCATATCGCGTTCAAGGATCGCTTTCAGCGCGAGCTCATAGTCGTGCTTTTCCAAATCCTCGACGAACACGTAATGATTCGGATTCACGATGGCCGCATCAAGGCCGCGCTTGCGCCCTTCATCCAGCCACACCGATGTCAGCACTTTACGCATGTAAGGCTTCTTCGCCAATCCATTGGACAGATTGCCGACACCACAAATCGTTTTGAGGTCCGGATGAATCGCTTTGATGAGCGGAATCGCCTCGAGGGACTCCAACGCGAAGTTCATATCCGGATCCGACTCCGAACCCAGCGGAAAGACATTCATGTCCACGAAAATCTGTCCCGGCACGACACCGTATTGTCCCGCTTCATCGACAATTTTCTGCGCGAGTTCAGCCTTCTTCTCACGCGTCGCCGCAGGGCCTTCAAAATCGGCCGCCAACGCGACATACATTGGATTGTGGGCCCCGGTCGCCTCGATGACAGCCTGAATCTTGCTCACGCCGTCGCGGACATCCTCAAGCGACATCGAATTCACCAGCGGACGTCCCGGGTAGATCTTAATGGCCTCTTCCAGCGTATCCACGCCAAAGGAATCCAGACACATCGCCCCGGAAAAATCATCTGTCTGATGGTAGATGACGTCCTTGAGCGTATCCGTCGTGTCCACCTGATTCGAATCCATACACACATCGATCACTGTCAGGCCGAGATCCTCGATCTGTTCCCGAACGACCTCTTCGAGCACTTCATGTTCGATTGCACCACCATTTTCAACGGCATTACGCACCTTCGCTGATCCGCGCACGTTGAGGCGTTCCCCGACCCGAATAAGGGCCTCGCTGCTGTCAAGACGAATCGCCTGTTGAGGTCCCGACAAATACGCAGCGTTATCGATCTCGCGCGTCGCGGGCGTTAATCCTTTTACCTTCGCCGCAATCGCGCGGATGTGATCCGGACCCGTTCCGCAACATCCGCCGACCACGTTTACCCCGTACTTGCTTACAAACTCGAGAAGATGGTCAGCCAGCATATCGGGCGTATACTTGTACACCGTCTGCCCGTTCTCAGACACCGGCAGTCCCGCATTCGGAACCACTGAAATCGGCAGCGGCGAATATTTGGAAAGTGTCTCCACCGTCTTAATCATCAAATCAGGCCCGATGCTGCAGTTGATGCCGAAAGTGTCAATCCCGATTCCCTGGCACGTCACCAGCGCGGCATGAATGTCCGTGTTGAAGATCTGCATCTTCGAGAATTCATCCACCGTCACCTGAACCATGATCGGCAATTTTACACCACGTTCCGCCATCGCGTCCTGACCGCCCATGACGGCGGCTTTCACCTCAAGAATATCCTGTTGCGTCTCATACAGCAACACATTCGCAGCGCCATCAATGAGCCCGAGAACCTGATGGTAAAAATTCTCTTTGATTTCGTCGAAGGTAGACAGCCGCAAATCGGCACTCGTCCTGGAGAGCACACGATTGGACGGCCCGATCGAGCCGATGACAAACAGCGGTCGTCCATCATACTCATCGGCCTCGGCGTAGCGCGTACGAGCCTTCACAGCCAGTTCGGCCCCAAGTTTATTTAGTTGATACGCCAACTCTTCGTGTGAAGCCGTGCGCGGATCGAATCCCTCCGGCAAATCATTAAACCTGGTCAGATCCAACTTCGAAAAATCGTATTCAGAAAGTCGAAAGGTGGACGCGCCGAAGGTGTTCGTTTCCACCGCGTTGGCCCCGGACGAAAAATACTGAAAATGGATCTCTTCGATCGCATCAGGATTCGAAAAGGTGAGCAAATCGCCGAGCATGCGGTAATCGGACCCTCCGAAATCCTGATCCGTCAAATCCAGATTCTGGATCATCGTACCCATCGCGCCGTCGATAACAATTACCTGTGTTTGCAGTGCATCTAAAAAATTCACGTGGATTCCCTGTAGCTGTGTACAAAATAGCGGACATTATAATTGATTCCACGAAAGACGGACAACATTCGACGGACAACATTCGTGGATACCCATAAGTCCCTCTGAGCGCCGGAATCGTTCCTCGATTGGGGAACCAAATCGAACAGCAACGGGACTTTTTCCTAGAGGTCCCGGGGAGCAGACTTGCGAATTCACGCCCCGAATCGCTACCCTAACGTCCGTATTAGAACCACAAAGGAAGCCATGCGTTTTTCATCCATATACCAAGACAATAAATTTGTGCTGTCCTACGAGCTGTTCCCGCCGAAAACGGACAAAGGCATGGCGAACCTCGAAGAAAACCTGAAACGCCTGCTTACCTACAACCCACATTTCATCACCTGCACATACGGTGCCGGGGGAAGCACGCGGGACCGCACCTTGACCACTCTCGAGACCGTGCGCAAGCTCACCGAAGTACCCCTCGCCTCTCATCTCACCTGTGTCCAAGCCACGGCCGACGACATTCGCGCCTATGTCCGCAAGACGATTGATGCCGGCGTTGACAATATCGTGGCGATACGCGGCGATATTCCCGAGGGCGAAGAAACATTTACGGTCACGCAGGGCGGATTTGCCTACGCCAACGAACTGGTCGATTTGCTGCACACGGAGTTCCCGGATCTGGGCATCGGCGTGGGCGGCTATCCCGAGGTCCATCCCGAAGCGGAATCGTTGGACGTGGATATCGACAATCTGAAGCGCAAAGTAGATGCCGGCGCGGACATCATTATCACGCAGCTATTTTTCGATAACGACGATTTCTACCGTTTTCGTGACCGATGCGTGACCGAAGGGATATCGATTCCCATCATACCGGGCATCATGCCAATCACCAGCGGAGGTCAACTCACGAAAGTCACCTCACTGGGCGCATCAAGACCAAGCGAATTATCCGCGCGCTTCGAGGCTGCGGGAGATGACAAAGAATCCCAGTTCACCATCGGAATCGACTTCGCCATCGCGCAGACCAACGCGCTGCTCAAACACGGCGTGCGCGGTCTGCACTTCTACGTGCTCAACCAATCCAAGGCGACCATGGCGGTCCTGCACGAATTGCACCCCCTGCACTAAGAAATCTTTCCGTCCGATAGAAGTAGTCGCACATCTTCCCGGATTCGCCGGAAATCCGAATCCAATTCCTGAGCATCGCCAACACACGCGACGACATCATAGCGAAGCGTCGTCGCGCTCGGTTCCGACCAACTCTCCGTATCAAAGACACCCAGAACACGCATACCGACCGCTTCGAGGGCCTCGCGAATCTCGTCCAACGAATGAACTCGCTCCCGAACCACCGACGGATCGCCCATGCCGCTCCAGATCGTGTTCTCTATAATCCGGGCCTCGCTGTCGTATACGCCCCGCCACCGAATGTCGATTCCGTCAATGCGATCCACCCAATCCTTGTCCGCAAAATGCTCCAATACCATCGCCTCGGAAATGAAATCGAAGTAGAGCACACCTGAATCAGTCAACGCGCCGCGGATTGACTTGCAGGCCTGCACCAGTGCCTCATGTGACAACAAGAAATTGACGCTGTCAAATACGCTGGTCGCGAAATGAAAAACGTTATGAAAAGGGAGCTGCGTCATATCCGCCTGCGCAACGGGTAGCTCCGGATGATGGTCGCGTGCCGTCTCGATCATCGCATGCGACAAATCGATCCCCACCGATCGCCAGCCATAGTCACGTAACCCCTCCAGCAAATTGCCTGTGCCACACCCGATATCCAAATGATAGAAATCGTCGTCCGGACATAAGTCCGCAATAAGTGTAGACACAGCAATCCAGCGCTCATAATCGACGTGGCTCATCATGCCGTCATAATGCTTGGCCAGTTTATGGAAAGTATCATGCATGGGTCAGCCCGGTTCTTGAAGTATCCAGTCTGCAAAAGCCCGGGTATCGGAATCAAGGGTAAATCGTTCTTTCACATGCGCAACCTTTTGCTCAGTCACATACCGCAATGTCGCGCAAAATCCGTCGCTAACCAGCATGTCACGGGCAATTTTCGATTGAGGCATTCTCCGTAGAGGTTCGGCGAAATCAGCGATATAAAGGGCGCTTCCCACCTTGCTCCACCCCCCATGGCCCGTCGTGTGATAGCGAATCGCCTCAAGCACATCCGCGTCCACGATACCCAGCAGCTCCCGGCATTCCGCTGCGGCGACCGGCCCGTGCAGAAGGTTCGGGTTGTCAAGATGGTCACTAATCCCATAGTCCCCGGCCCGTTTCAATAGCTCCTCGCGCTGGAAGGCCTTGCAGGAATCATGCAACAACCCCGCCGTAATCGCCTGCTCGCGCGTGATGCCCGCCTCTTCAGCGAAGGTCAACATCGTTCGCGCAACAGATTGAACGTGATCGTAGGTCTTGTCCGGAAGGCGTTTCCGAAGCAGCGTCAGATATTCTTCCGCGCGCGGGATGTCAAACTCAGCATCCATACAATCCCGCCTCCTGGATCACCTGCGACACCGCTGGACATATGAGATCATCAACAATTGCGCCATTTTGCAAACGATTGCGCACCGACGTAGACGATACCGGCGACTCGTCAAATGCGATCACGCGCGTATGGTCTGCTAGGGTATCCGGAATAACATCCATATACCCCGGACGCGCCACTGCGAGAATATTCGCATATTCGATGATGCGCTCGGGCTGATACCAATTCGGCAGATCAAGCAGGGAATCAAGTCCCATAATAAGAAAAAGTTCGGCATTCGGATGCTTTTCCCGCAAAATGGCCAAGGTATCCGCCGAATACGAAGGTCCTTCGCGATGCAGCTCCAGGTCACACGGCTCCAGATCCGCTTCATCACGTAGCGCTGCCTCCACCATGGCAAACCGTTGCACGGCCGTCGCCTCGAAATCCCCGCGCTTGTGCGGTGGTTCAGCCGCAACTGTAAACAGCACCCGATCAAGATTGGCTTCCTGCTGCACGCATCGAGCAATGGCGACGTGTGCAATGTGGATCGGATCGAAGGTGCCGCCGAAGATGCCTATGCGCTCGTGTGGATTCATCGCGGGCAACTATACCGAATTAGGTGCGGATTTGACCAGTACCACGAATCACATATTTTAAGCTGGTCAACTCCTTGAGCGCCATGGGGCCGCGGCAATGCAACTTGCTCGTGCTGATACCCAATTCAGCACCCAGGCCGAATTCGTAGCCATCGGTAAAATAGGTCGACGCATTCACATAAACCGTTGCGCTATCAATGGCATCAAGAAAGCGTTCGGAGGCGGTGTAACTGTCCGTCACAATGGCATCCGAGTGATGCGAACCGAACTCATTGATGTGGTGAATCGCTTCTTCCAGGGAGTCCACAATCTTGATAGCGAGAATCGTGTCGTTGTATTCGGAGGTCCAATCCTCAGGCTCAGCGGCGTTGCAAGAGATAATTTCCTGGGTGCGCTCGCAACCGCGTAATTCACATTCAGCTTCATTGAAGTCCGGCGCGATGGATTGGAGAAAGGCTTCGGCGATGGCAGCATCCACCAACATCGTCTCCATCGCATTGCACACACTGGGCCGCGCAAGTTTCGCGTTGAGACAAATAGACTTCGCCATATCGAGATCAGCCGCTTCGTGCACGTAGGTGTGGCACACGCCGTCCAGATGCGCCACCACGGGAATACGCGATTCGTCATAAATGCGTTCAATTAAGGAGCGTCCGCCTCGGGGAACGATGAGATCAATATACTGATCCAACTTCAACATCTCACCAACCGCCTCGCGATCAGTCGTCGTAATAATCTGCACGGCATGTTCGTGTACACCCGCAACCACGGCCCCCTCGACGAATATCTTCGCGATGGCGACATTCGAGTGAATCGCTTCTGAACCGCCACGTAATACACAAGCGTTTCCAGATTTCAGACAGAGTCCCGCAGCGTCAGCCGTCACATTGGGTCGACTCTCATAAATGATGCCGACAACACCGAGTGCCTGGCGAATTTGCGCAATACGCAGGCCGTTGGGCCGCACCGTCTGGCTTACGATATCCCCTACGGGATCGGGGAGCGACGCGACAACCTCAAGCGCCCCGGCCATTCCGTCAATACGCGCGTCCGTGAGCGTCAAACGATCCAGCATGGCCTGGGACAATCCCTTTTCAGCACCGGTGACCAGATCCTTGGCGTTTTCTTCCTGCAGGAGCGCCTTCGATGCACGCAGGCGCTTGGCAATGAGCCGCAAGGCATCATCTTTGACGGTCGTCGATAGGCTTCGCAAGGCGTGCGACGCCTCACGCGCTTGTTTCCCGATTTCCTCAAGCTGCTCTTGTAGCGATTTTTCGACCGTAGCCATCACAGGCTCCATTGGTTGTTTAGACGAATATTACGGATTCCACCCTCTATTTTCTATAACAATACCAGATTGTCCCGGTGCACTGCGGAATCATAGTCTTTTCGGCCCAATTCCGCCGCTATTTCGTTGGATTTCAGACCCATTATCCGGGTCATCTCTTCGGAACTGTAATTGACCAACCCGCGAGCAACTTCTTTACCCCTACCATCCACTATGCTCACTGACGCACCCGCGCCAAATACGCCATCCACTGACACAATACCCGCAGGCAATAGGCTCGTATTCTTGTCGATGAGCGCGTCACATGCCCCGGAGTCGATGTGTACCATGCCTTTGGGAGCTGTTCCAAATGCGATCCAGCGCTTGCGAGGCTCTAGACCATCAGGATCGGCGCCGAAAACGGTCATCGGGGCCTTACCCTCCAAAATCTCGCTGATGATGTTCGGGCGGTTCCCGTTCGCGATCACCAGCGGCAATCCAGAGGTACACGCGATTTTGGCCGCTTCCAATTTTGTCTTCATGCCCCCGATGGATGTCGCGACCGTGGTATCCTCGGCGAAAGATTCAATATCCGACGTCACGTTCTCCACGTGTTCAATCAACTCGGCATTCGGGTCAGTCGCGGGATTCGATTTGTAGAGTCCGTCCACGTTGCTGAGAATCACAAGCATGTCCGCATCAATTTTCGAAGACACCCGCGCGGCGAGCGTATCGTTATCGCCGAAACGCAACTCATCAGGAGCCGTCGAATCATTTTCGTTGATTATCGGAATCACGTTCTCAAATTCGAATAATGTATTGATGGTATTGCGCACGTTCAAGTAGGACTGGTGATCATCCAGGTCATGCGTGGACAACAACACCTGCGCAGTCTTCAGTCCGTCGCCGTAGGTTTGAAAGAGCGCCTCGTAAATGTGCATGAGTCGTGATTGGCCGACCGCCGCCGTGGCCTGTTTGATGCGCAGCAACGTGGGCCGCTCAGTCATGCCGAGCCGATCCATGCCGCAGCCCATCGCGCCTGACGAGACGACCACCAAATTGAGATTTCGTTCGCGTTTGGCCTTGGCGAGATCCTTGACGAGCCCCTCCAGCAGCATACCGTCAAACCCTTCGTCATTGCTCAGCAGCGTTGTGCCGATTTTGACAACGAGGGTTTTAATATGTGAAAAATCGTGTTCCATCCTGTCCAGTTCCCGGATTATTCCCGATATTCCATTTCAATATCACTGACGAAAATCGTATCACCGTCTTTGGCGCCCATTCGCTGCAACGCCTTGTATAAGCCCATTTTTTTCAATACCTTATCAAGATGCCGAAGACCTTCCTCATTCTCAAAGTCCGTCATGCGCACTGCGCGAATCACTTTTTTACCACCGATTTCATACCCACCCTCACAGGCATCCACGGTAAACGGGGCATCAAAGGTGTATTCCACCTCCGGCTCAGCCTCATCAGCACCCTCCTCAAGTTCCCGATTATAGCGTTCCACCGTCGTCCATAGAAGTTCGAGCAATTCTGGGATTCCATCACCCGATACCGACGAAATAAGAACAGAATCAGGGAAGGTCTTTCTCATCGTTTCGAAGGCTTCACGGTTCTCGGTGATGTCCGATTTGGTAAAGGCGAGAATCTTCGGGCGTTTGGCAAACTCCGCACTGTGTTCGAGTAATTCATTCTCGAGAATGGCGAAGGTCTCCGCAGGTTCCTGAAACAGCGAATCGACAAAATAGAGTAACACTTTCGTGCGTTCGATATGGCGCAGAAAATCATGCCCGAGTCCCTTGCCTTGCGCGGCGCCTTCAATAATTCCCGGGATATCCGCTATCACCAGCGAACGGTATTCGCCAAGCGTGACGACGCCAAGATTCGGAGTGAGCGTCGTAAAGGGGTAGTCAGCAATCTTCGGAGTTGCCTTGCTCACCGCAGCCAGGAAGGTCGACTTTCCGGCATTGGGCAATCCGACAATCCCCACATCCGCGAGCAATTTTAGTTCAAGCTGAAGTTCGACCAGTTCGCCGGGTTCGCCTTGCTCGTGAAATTGTGGCGCGCGATTGGTGGACGTTGCGAATCGCGCGTTACCCTTGCCGCCTTGGCCACCGTGGGCCGCGATGTAGATTTCGTTATCCTCGACCAGATCGGCCAGAATTTCACCCGTTTCGCGATCTTTTACGACGGTGCCCGCCGGAACCAGAATCGTAAGGTCTTCCCCGCCTTTACCGTGCATGTCGCTACCCATGCCGTGAGCACCGCGATTGCCACGCCATTCGGGATGATACCGGACATCCTGGAGGGTCCCTAAACGAGAAGCAGCGACGATAAGCACATCGCCGCCGTCGCCTCCGTCTCCCCCGTTGGGTCCACCGTGGGAGACATATTTTTCACGTCGAAAACTGGTGCATCCTTTACCGCCCCCGCCAGCTTCTACTTTAATGCGAACGCGGTCAATAAACATGGATGCTCAATTTCGCGTGTGGTCAATCCCGAACTAATCGGCGGGAGTGACATCCACGCATTTACGATCTTTGCGCGTATTGCGGAAAGATACCACGCCATCAGATGTCGCGAAAAGGGTGTAATCGCGACCCAAACCAACGTTGTGTCCGGGGTGAAATTTCGTACCGCACTGGCGCACAAGAATATTGCCGGCCTTAACCGTCTCGCCGCCGTATTTCTTGACGCCGCGCCGTTTGGCTTCTGAATCCCTACCGTTCCGAGTGCTACCGCCCGCTTTTTTATGTGACATGTTGTTTTCCTTTTCAACCGCTCGACCGCAGTGGGCCGATTAAGCTTGAATCTGTTGTACTTTAAGTTCCGTGTAATACTGACGATGACCAATCGTACGATGATAATTCTTACGACGTTTCATCTTGAACACTTTAATCTTTTTGCGACGACCCTGATCCGTGACTTCACAAACCACTTTGGCCGAGCTCAGCGCATCCGGATCAATCACCGCGCCTTCGTCTTTACCGATCATCTGAACATCGTCCAGCTCAACCGTATCGCCTACATTCACGTCCAGCTTTTCAACGCGAATCACGTCGCCTTCTGCAACCTTTACCTGCTTACCACCTGTCGTTACCACTGCGTACATGTTTCGTTCTCCACTCTATAGTGCGCCCGGAACGATTCCGGTGCTGATGACTAAATTCGTAATTGATGTATCAATAAACCCTATGCGAAGGTGTGTACCGCATGAGTCATGGCCGCGCTTCGCAATTCTGCAATCGCAGACAGAGAAGCCAGATAGCTCGATTTCGCGTTTCGGGGTGAAGGCATATTTTCCGTTACCGTTTTCAATCGTCCGAAGGCTCCTTCGGCGATCACTTCATGGATGTTCGAGGTAGCCAGCGGGTCAGCGATGACTTTAACTTTTGTTTCTTCGGGTCCTATTCCGGCAAAACTCAATGACGCCGCGACGTTTACATTTTTCGGAAACGCTTTGACCGCTTCCGCAGCGCTTCCTTCAAAAACCAGCATCGGCTCCGTCAGGTCTTGCAAGTTAATACCATTCTCGAGCAAATACGGCGCACCTTCCAAACCCGCTGGCGGCTTGCGCGTCGTCAATGTGACACTGTGCAAACCCGCTTCCATCGCAGACCGAACGCCATCCAGGCCGCTCAACGCACCAGCCGGCAGATGAATCTGAATGCCGCTTTGTTGTGCCCGTTTGAAGAGACCCGGATTCTCCATCAATCCGCCGACGCTCATAATGAGACAATCGACACGATGACGAATCGCCGCTTTCACGACATCCGGCACAACATCCGCAACCGCACACTCAACCAGAAAGTCTACCTTGCTCGCATTCTCGTCAATATCACAAACAGCCGCGTCTAATTCAAATGAACGCACCAACACTTTCGCCCGTTCGTCATCAATGTCTGTCAACGCAACAAGTTCGGCCGGAATCGTGTTCTTTTTTAACGCTATACACAGGTCGGCACCGATGTTACCGCAGCCAACCATGCCAAATTTCATAGTACTCACTGTTTATCACCCAATCGATGTACAACAGCTCTCCCCGGCAAGCACAACGGCCCGTCTGGCTCCGTTTTTGCATCGTCGAGGGCCTGTCACAAGAGAATCGTGACGTCCGTAACTGCGGGATACTAACATACGCCGAATCGCAAGTCAATTCAGGGCTTGGGATTAGGTATTCCGCACAGGCCTTCAGATTTACGAAAAAAATGCCCGATTGGACGAGTGACTATGCCTTCCCTCGACGATTTTGTTATGGTATCCCTCTGAAAAGGAGAATTTCATGCTTAATCGACTTTGTACTTCACTGTGTCTCGCTTCGCTGCTCACCCTTGCTTCAACCTCCACCTACGCCGCCGAATGGGTCAGCCTGTTCAACGGTAAAGACCTCGATGGATGGACCCCGAAAATCCGATACGAAGCCCTGGGCGAGGATTTCCGCAACACTTTTCGTGTTGAAGACGGCATGATTACGGTCTCCTACGACAAATACGATGATTTCAAAGAGAATTTCGGGCATCTCTTCTATAAAACAGAATTCTCCAAATACCGCCTGCGTGTGGAATACCGTTTCACCGGAGACCAGATGCACGACGGTCCCGGCTGGGCGTATCGCAACAGCGGACTCATGCTGCACGGGCAGGCTCCCGAAACGATGACGAAGGATCAAGATTTCCCGGCCTCCATCGAAGTCCAGTTGCTTGGCGGTAACGGCACCGATAAACGCACCACGGCGAACATGTGTTCACCCAGCACCCACATTGAACGCCGTGGGAAACTCTTCAAACCGCACTGCGCCAATTCAAAGTCCGACACCTTTCACGGCGACCAATGGGTAACCATCGAAGTCGAAGTACGCGGCGACAAATCATTCAAACACTTCATCAACGGCGAACTCGTCATGGAATACCAGGGACCGCAACTCGACCCCAACGACCCCGTCGGCAAGAAACTCATCGAAGCACAAGGCGGCGAAGTCAAACTCTCCGGCGGCACAATCTCGCTGCAATCCGAAAGCCACCCCTGCCAGTTCCGAAAAGTAGAGATCATGGAACTGGACTAACATCCTGATTCATTAAAAACGAAAGTGGCCTCGGGAAACGTTTAGTCTCCCGAGGCCAGTCGTTTTTTTGCAGATTCGCTAATACTCGATAACGCCACGCGCGTTGCCGCCCGCTTCCAGATCGGCGAAGGCTTCCACGGCATCGTTAATCGTATAGGTCTTCGAGATCATGCTGTCCAGATCCAGTTTTCCGTCCTGGTAATAACCGATCATCTTGGGGAAATC
>JAYGCN010000029.1:0-8107 GCA_046583315.1 Candidatus Hydrogenedentota bacterium | reverse complement strand
CCAGCGAGATGGGGTGGCACAAGGGGATCAGGTCCCAGGTTTTTTTCGAGGCCATGACCCCGGCTAGAATGGCCGTCTGAAAGACCGGCCCCTTCTTGCTATGAATATCGCCATCGCGAAAGTGCTCCAGAATTTCTGAAGGCACCCGAATCAAGGTTCGTGCATGCGCGATGCGATGCGTGATCGCTTTAGCGCTTACATCGACAATGGCCGGTTGATTGTCCTCATTGACATGCGAAAACATCTAACCCCCGATCTGGTACATTTCGATTTTATGCTGACTCTGCTCTTGCTCAGTCATCGACGCGCGCAACTCAGAATAGCGATCCGTCCGGCGAGACCACGTAGAGGCCAACAGCTCGGTCAGTTCCGTGTCGCTGGCACTGTCACGCAATGCCGCCTTGAGGTCCACGCCCTGGCCGGCAAACAAACAGGTATACAACTGCCCATCGGCCGATACCCGCGCACGGGTACAGTCGCCACAAAAGGTATTCGTCACCGATGTAATCAACCCGATTTCACCCGCGCCGTCTTCATAGGCATAACGCGCCGCGACTTCAGAGTTGTATTGCTTATCAATAGGTTTCAACGGAAACCGGTCATTAATTTTCTCAACCATCTCCCGCGCCGACACCACATCGTCCAGTTTCCAGCCGTTACGATTGCCCACATCCATATACTCGATAAGGCGAACAATGTGCCGCGTGTTCCGAAAATGTTGCAACAGATCAAGCAACGTATGATCGTTCACGCCACGCTGGATGACCGCATTGATTTTAATCGAATCGAAACCGATGGACGCGGCGTGATCAATGGCGCGCAATACGTCGCCGGGATCAATCGCCCGCCCGTTCATGCGCGCGGCCACCTCGGGATTCAGAGAATCGATACTCACGGTGATTCGGTGCAACCCGGCATCGTATAACGCCTGCGCCTGATCCGCGAGCAACAACCCGTTGGTCGTCAACGCAAGATCATCCAGGCCCTCAACCTCAAGCAACATCGCAATGAGATCGGGCAGATTCTTCCGCAGCAACGGCTCCCCGCCCGTAAGACGTACCTTCGATACGCCCAACTGCACGAAGCTCTTCGTGAGGCGCGTGATTTCATCAAAGGTCAGCAGTGCATCATTCTTCAAAAACTGATACGAAGCGCCGAATTCCGACTCGGGCATGCAATAGGTGCAACGCAGATTGCACTTATCGATGACCGACAACCGTAGATCACCCATCGGGCGTCCGAGCGTATCGCGTACATCTATTTTTGTTAAGGGTTCAGGCATAGACATATCGGGTTAAACCTCAAAGCGAGGCAATTTGTTTCATGAAATGACCACTAGGATACCCCATACCGGGCATTTGGAGCGAATTTCAATCGGGTTTAGCGGAATACAAATCAACAATGGCTCTGCTATACTAGCCACATTGTCATTCACAAGCCCAAAAGGAACCGTCATGACTGCTGACCTCATTCTCCCATTGGCCATGCGTTGGATTCACATACTCTGCGCCGTAATTGTTGTTGGAAGCGTCCTGATGTATCGCCTCGCTGTCCTACCCGCAGCCAAGAAAGCCTTTGACGGTGAAATGCCCGAGGCCTTCCGCTATGCGCTCATGAAACGCTGGAAGTTATTGCTCCACCCGCCAATTGTCTTCTTCCTCATTAGCGGTTTTTACTATTACCTCACAATCTCACGCCACCTGCACGACGATCAGCCACTCTACCACATGCTTTTCGGCATCAAGTTTCTGCTGGCGCTCGTCATCTTTGCCTTATACCTCGCGCTGACCTCCACCATGAAATGGTCCGAGGCGATTCGCGCCAAAGACGCTCTGTGGTCATTTCTCGTCCTGCTCGTGCTCGCGATTGTCGGCATTGCCGGCGTTATGAAAACACTACCCGTCAATCCACTGATCGGTGAATAAGCAGTCTCGCACCGTCAAGCGCTTTCGACGGCCTTGCTGTCAGCCAACATGTGCGCGATTCGAATCTCTTCTGCAGCTTCATGTGGAAGACGAACAGGTTCCTGATTTAATGCCCAATCCAGAAACTGATGAACCCGGGTAAACACTTCTTCACAGCGCTCCCCATTGATGATACCGTGATTGCTTCGATCAACGTAAATGAGCTCCTTCTGATCCGTGCCGACTTTCTGAAAAATATCCAGCCCGCTCATCCGGTCAACAACCGGATCGCTCCCGCCCTGAATAATCAGCGTCGGTGACACGATATGCTCCAGACACTCCTCCATCGCATCCATCGCGATATTGAGCTGACGCACGCCACTCAGCGGATTGCGCTGATAATTGATGTCCGCATTCTCCGGCGTGTTCTGAACAAACTCCCATCCGGTAGGCGACCCCTTAATCTTTTTAAGTAAGGTGTTCACACTCGCCACCGACGGGGCCAATTTCGCTTTGAAATGGCGTAACTTCAGCGGTGCATTGATCGAAAACACGCCGCGAACCTTCTCCTTCTTCAGACCCGCCGCCATCAACGCCAGTCCCCCACCCGTCGAAAATCCCCCAACCAGAATGGTATCCGTGTACGACTTCGTCACCACGTACCCTCGATTCAGCGACTCATACCACTGTTGCCATACCGTCTGGGCGAGGTCCTCTGGAGCCGTGCCGTGTCCTTTCAGACGTACGCCGTAAACCAGATAACCCGCATCATAAAGCGAATTCGCCAAACGACGCACTTCCTTGGGCGCGGCCATATAGCCATGCACCAGTACAATGCCCGCCCTGATGCGATCCGGAATCAGCAAAAAAGGACGCCCAACATCCATGTGCTTGCTCTCCTTGGACCGATACTTCACATAATCGTCCTCGAACTGCTGAATATCTTCGTCGAGAAAGATTTTGCGAATCTGTTCCGAAAGATCCTTCTTGCCCAACCGAGCGTAGCCTTTTACCAGATCGACAAATCCCTCGATCGGCTCCGCCTCATTGGCAATCACTTGGGTGGTCTCGGTCGCGCGGATTCGGTGAAAATCATCAGGGACCGTGGGAACCGCCGACACACGACGATACACACCGTCCTTGTGCTCGACCACGCCTTCTTCAATACTTAAATCGATGAACTCGCGAAACTTCGGACTCGGATCTTCGTAGATTATCGCCTTGTAGGTTTGACGAAGCAGGTCATGAATCGCATGCGGACCCTCCAGTATCAGTTCGCGAATGCACAAGAAAATTCGATTGCGATAGCGTCGCTCCGTGAACGCGCGCGTACCCTGATAGCGAATCAGCGTGGCAAACACGTGATCATAATTGATGCGCGTATTGCGATAAATCTCGTCCATATACACCGGCATCAGCTTTGACGAGGCCTCACTGAATAACGAACGCGGATCGGCTTCAAGCTTGCGCAAATCATCGCCGCACGCCATCAACTCCGCGTAGGTTGGCTCCAGAAGATACTCCTGTACATCAATCGGATCGCCAAGCGTGATATCGATGTCGGTATCTTCAGACAACAGTGTGCCTTCCACCGACAATTCCTCAAGAGCACGTGGACTCAAATCCTTGGCGAAAGCCGAAGCCATTTTCAGGATGATGTTGTTGCGCGCACGAATTGGATAATACGTAATATTGATCGGAATGATCACCGTGCGTTTTTGAAGAATACGCTCCACTTCCTCATCCGACTCAATGCCAAAGCGTTCCTTGGTCTCCGCCAATCCATTTTGCGACGGGCTGTTGTATATACACTCCAGTTTGTATCGATAAAATTCGGCACGCAACGCCAGATTCGCGATTCCCTTGTGCGGAGGGCGTCGTTCCCCGCGATTGAACACGCTGAATACCCCCGCCGGATCAATGACCTTTTTGTCCTTAATCATCTGTCCTTCAGGAAAAATCAGCCACGGATTCTCGCCATCCAACAAGGAATGCACAATCACCTTATCCCGATCGGGATCCTTGGTGGATACCGTGCCCATCTTGCGCAGATGGGAGCCCAGACGTCCCACAAACAACTCATCCGCCGCCAGCGACCAAACCTCTTTGCCCGTATGCTTGTTTATCTCATAGGGCAACAACAACGTTTCAAGACGGGTAAAATGATTGACCGCAAACAAAATGGCCAGATCATCCTGGATTATTTCGATATTGTGCAGGCGCACGTCCGATTTGAGTAACTTCGAGGCCATCCCGATGACCCACTTTGTGCTCTTAAACGCAAACGACGACATACACTCTCCAAGTACACTGTTGAAACACCCAGTATACACGAATCGAAAACCAAATTGACCTCGTCCTGCGCGTAGACATGACCCTTGATTTTTCCGTCATCACATGACACACTATGCCCCAAGTTCACTCTTGGGGGAAATCATGGTGTTAAGTGCTCTCATCGGGCTCGGCGTATTGCTCTCCGCCGATTCACTGCTGGACGGAAAAATTCAACTCATTCAAGACGGGTATCAATTTGCCGATGGACCGCTGTGGCTACCCGATGAGGAAAAGTGGATCTTCAGCGATGTGCTCGCCGACACCCTCTACGACTCAAACAATGAACATCATCTGAAGCCCTCAAAAAATATCAACGGGCTTAACCTGGATGCCCAAAAACGCGTCGTTGCATGCCAGTCACAAACGCACAGCATCGTGCGACTCGAGCGAAACGGAAAAACCACCGCGCTCGCCAGCCATTTCGCGGACAAACCCTTAAACGCGACCAACGATCTCGTCGTGCGATCCGATGGCGTTATTTTCTTCACCGATCCCATTCCGGCAGAAAAGGGATTCGAATCGGCCCTTGGCTACTCCGGGGTATATGCCCTGTGGCCAGAACAAGGGAAGATCAAATTACTGACCAAGGAATTGCGCTATCCAAACGGCATCGGGTTGTCACCCGACGAAAAGACCTTATACGTAAGCGATACCTGCGATACGGCTATATGGGCCTACACGCTCGACACGGACGATTCCATCTCAGCTATGAAAAAACTATGCACCGTAGAATTACCCGATGGACTGGCCGTCGACGACGACGGACATATCTGGTCAACAACTTCCACCGGTATCACGATATTCTCCAATAAGGGCGAGCGCCTCGAATCCGTCACCACCTCCATGATGCCTACAAATTGCGCCTTCGGAGGCCCTAATAATTCCACATTGCTGATAACAGCCCGAAAACGAGTATTTCGCATCGAAACAAGGGTACACGGTTTAGGCGCTTATCACCAAAAACGGAAGTAGTACTACCCTGCTAAGGTTGCAAAATCCTGCCAAAAAAGGTATTGTTGCTACATCGTCGCATTGACACAACACTTTCACATTTGCCAGGGGTACCTGCCGTGCAAGCGATAGCATTCCTTCAAAATCTCCAGGAACAACTGCATGCCTGACAGCCTATCCATCAACCACGGCCCCGAACACGGCGGGAACTTCGAGTACGAGTGGTCCAGCGATACTTTTCAGGTACATCTCCTGAGCGATATCGGCCGAAAACGTGAGCACAACGAAGACTCATGCGTGTTGTGCGTGCCGAATGACGATGACCTGCGCCAGCGGCTCGGCATGGTTGTTGCCGTCGCGGACGGTATGGGCGGTGCCAGTGCCGGTGAACACGCCAGTCATCTTGCTCTAACCTCCTTCATATCCCAGTATTACGGTGCGCAAAAAGGAACCAGCATACCCGTCGCACTTGAATCGGCCATAAAACAAGCGAACCAGACCGTCTTTCAGGAAGCATCGGACAACCCCGAATACGATGGCATGGGCACGACCCTGTCCTCCCTCGTGCTTCATGGCGACAACGCCTACGTAGGCCAAGTCGGCGACAGTCGCGTCTACAAACAAAAGCCCGGCCAGGAACTCATCCAGATCACGCAGGATCACTCGCTCGTATGGGAACAATTACAAGCCGGCATCATAAGCGAGGAAGAAGCCAAGAATCATTCCATGCGCAACCTCATCACGCGCGCTGTGGGCATCAAACCCGACGTTGAAGTCGACCTCTTCTCGATGAAAATCAGCGGAGGCGATGTGCTCCTCATTTGCTCAGACGGACTAAGCGGACTCATAGACGACCCCGTAATTCACGACGGCATCAACCGGGACTCCCTGCAAGCAACCAACCGGGTTCTGGTCGGTAAAGCACTCGATGCCGGCGGCACGGACAACGTCACCATTGCAACCGTACTCGCCACCAGCAAACTCCCTAAAAGCGATCTACAGGCTGGGTGCGACGAACTCATTAATGAGCAGAGCGGCTTCCTGGCCCGACTCAAACAGCTGTTCAGCTAAACCTCGCTCACTTCCTCCTCAGCAGGCTCAGCATCCTCTTCCGCTGCCTCGAATCCCTTCGGCGTGATAATGAGTGTTCCATCCACCACCTCAACCGACTCCAGCGATTCGATCACTTCTCGGGTCTCCGGATTATTATGCATCTCTTGCGCCAGATTTTCATTTCGGACACCACTGATGAATTCATCGGGTACGGCTTCGCCCCCCACGCTGGCCTCAATCACATACACCACAAGTCGATTATTCGCCAAGGAGACTTCGAAGGTCGCGCTGCCGTTGAAATAGCGTCCAGAAAACCCAGGGATCGCGTCAAGCGGATAACTCATTTCGCCATGCACGGTCGACTCGTCAAGCGTCAGATAGACCTTTCCACTCAAGTTTTCCAACTCTTCGTGGTATTCGATGAGCACATTTACGTCATGCTCCGTCAAAATCAATTGTGTCGTCGCCTCATCACTCTCCAACGCGGCAACCCATGTGTCCACTCGCTCGATCGTCGCGTCACGCTCAGTATCCGAGACTTCGATCGATGGTAGCTCCACCGCTTCTGTAGCGGTATATTTCTCCTTCAATTCGTTAAACGCCTGCCGTACCACGAAGCCAATTGTGACCACCCCAATCAGGCCAACCACGACCACGCCCGCACACCCGTACAACGCGCAATTACCATCCCGGGACCCAAATCTACCGATTCGCTTATTCATGATAGCTCCTTAATTTTTCCCATATTCCTTAACTATACAGTGCGTGCCCACCGAATATTCAATCATTCATCGTCTCTTTCTTGGGCCGCGTCTACCGCCCCGCCGTTTTCGTTTTGAGCCCCCACCCGACGATTCGCCCGTATTCTCGGGCTCATTCTCGCCCAAATCAGGAAGATTATGCGGTGCCCCGGCATCTTTTAGCGAATTCAAGCTATCACATCGAGGACATTTCGAGATGGAACTCCCGCTTTCATCCAGATACGTGCACCCACAAAACATGCACCGCCACAGAAATTGCTCCCCCAAAAACTGCTGCTTCCGCGTGACCGAAAACTCCGTGTACAGCCAGATTCCCGCGCCCATCAAACCAATAAGCACGCTATACAGAGCCAGCGCCGTCGTCAGCTGAATTTCGATCATTCGCCAGTCCCCTCGGCCTGAATGATGAGCGTTGCATGATGTTCCGTCTGCTCACTCTTGTCCAACGGCTCAAACAACAGCTTGAACATGGAGGCCGCGCTACTCTCCAACAAGCCCCCCTCATCCTCAAGCGGCATCTGCACAAAAGTAACCCGACCCTGCTGATTCACCCGCAGCACCAATACCAACGGTTCCGTCAACGCTTCAGGGGCAGCTCCCCAAAGAGCATCAACCTTCGCCATCACCAACAATTGACGATCATAGGGCGCACTCATCCATTCTAGATACGCTTCAAAACCCGGAGCCGGATGACCGATAAAGATTCGTACTGACTCATCGCCCGATGCCGATGACGGCGTCTCCGATCGCATCAAAAGTTCGCCTACCGTGGACAACTTCTGCCCAAACCGGGACCAAAGATCATCGGACTCATTCTCAAATCGATTCGCGTATCGCGATCGGGAATCCAGACTCGTTCGATTTAGGCGGATGAGATCTAATTCGGAAAAATTGAGCTGCGGCAATGTAACGGGCGGCAGTGAAGCCCAGCGATCATTCGCCACGCCGCCCGCCTCCAACCGTTCCAGCGCGTCTTCAGCCGAGGGGGCCTCCAGCGCGTGCTCAGAAGTATCGGCGAAGGTCGACCTAGAACGGGACTCAACAATACTGAGGTCGTAATACGCCAGCTCCGGTCGCGGAAAATAGACCACAATTCGAAACAGC
>JAYGCN010000028.1:0-3306 GCA_046583315.1 Candidatus Hydrogenedentota bacterium | reverse complement strand
TGGTATCCGGGGTGACATGGTTTTTGTATGATGGAAGGAGAAAGTGGTTCGGCATGGCTTTTGTCACGTCCATTCCGCTTATTCTCGTTGGGGGTTATGCGGTCTTCATTGCTGGTATGAGCCTCGGTATAACAGAGCCCGGCACACCAATATCAGAAGCTCCCGGGTTTTTCATTCTCGTGACGGTTCTTTTACTTTCTTGGGGGCTTTTACTACTTTCGGGGGGTTCGTTTTTTATTGGGCTCCTGCCACGTTCTGAGTCGCCTTCGTTTGGCGATGAGAGCAGGGACAAGGAAGAGAGCGCATCCAATGACAGTCGCGACGATAGGCAGGACGATAGGCTCTAAGTGGTCCACTGTCCCACCTGTAATGATACCGGTGCGGATGATTATTTGCGAGGCAAAAGAGTAAATTGACACTAGGGGTTAGATAATTATACAACTTAAGCAAGGCTCTTTATGAGGGCTTTGACTATTTGGTCTTCAACAATCGAGCCGGAGTAGACATTATGATTCGCGTATCTCTAGTTTTCGTTTTTCTATTCGTTGGTGGGTTGTCGTCGGCTGATCCGATCACCTATTCAGACGACATCGCGCCCGTTTTTTACAAAAAATGTGCGGCATGTCACAGCCCCGGCCAGATTGGGCCTTTTTCAGTCTTAGATTATAAATCGGTTCGGCCATGGGCGAAATCCATTGCGAAACAGGTCGAACAACGGCGCATGCCTCCATGGGGAGCGGATGTATCCAAGACGGAATTCACGAATGACCGTAGTCTATACGATGAAGAGATTGATCTAATTGTGAGGTGGGTGTCCCAAGGTGCGAAAGAAGGTGATCGATCGAAGCTACCGATTGCGCCGAAGCTCTCTAGTGGATGGGCAATAGGTGAACCGGATCTTGTTTTCGAGGTCGAAGAAGGGTTCACGGTTCCAGCCTATGAGCGGGAAATCCCATACCAGGATGTATATTTCGCACCGAAGCTTGAGGATGATTTATACATCAGCGCTTGGGAACTTCGCCCGAGCAACCGTAAAGTCGTCCATCATGCCAACGTGGTATTCGCTCAACACAAACTTGATCCTGTCGGAATCGGTGCTGCGCTCGTAGCTGGAGGTGACATACTCGGCGGGTTTCTTCCAGGATCGGAGCCGTATTTTTATCCTGAGGGTACTGCGCTTAAGATACCGAAAGGTAGCGTCATGCAGCTTGCAGCACACTATGTGGGTACCGACGAAACGGTCACCGCATCGCCACAGTTTGGCGTCCGTTTCGCCAAAGGTCGCATTGACAAATTGATCCGTACTGTAGGCACAGCCGAGTGGCAAATAGAGATCGAGCCCCATGATCCCCACTGGGAAATGAATTCCGTCGTTTCGCTCGCATACCCGTTGACGATTCTAACAAGCGGAGCCCACATGCATTATCGCGGCTGGAGTTACACTACAACGGCAGTTTTACCCGACGGTACCGAGCAATTGATAGCGGATGTTCCGCGTTACGACTTCAACTGGCAAATGACCTATGAACTGGCAAATCCGGTCGAAGTACCCAATGAGACGAAATATCATGTCCGCGCGGTCTGGAACAATTCCTCCAGTAATCCGAATAATCCAGTTCCGGAAAAGAAAGCCGTATACGGGCTTTGGACAGAAAACGAGATGCTTCAAACGTGGTCGCATGTAGTGCTTACCGAAGAAAAACTGGGCCTTGAGGTCAAAGACGGCCGTATGGTTGGTCGATTTCCAGATGCAGAAGACAAAGCGCATCCGAGAATTCTGCAAAGTTTTCCAAACTTCGGTCGACTTCAAAACAAAAGCAGTTCGAACTGATTGAGACCTGCCCTATTTGTGCCTGACATCAAATAGATCGTGCAGCACTACAGGGTGCGGAAATGAATCGCTCGTACGATTATGATGATCGTATTGTAATGCTCGCCTAAAAGTGGATAGTCGAATCGAGGTATACTGACCTCTTTGAAAGGAGACACAACTGATGCAAAAACAGATGCAAGCCTGTGCAATAAACGCATTGTAATACAAGAGGTTTCGACGGATCAATGATTCGCTGCATTGCATCGTTCGCGTGGAATTGCGGGTTAAAAGCGTAGTACTACTCCGCTACGATTCCCCGCCAAATCCGAACCCAGGAATCGGTTCTCAGTTCCGGTTCCCGGTATACATAGCCCTAGCCGCCTAGCGATTAGATTCTAGCTGTAGCGCTCACTACGTATTCAGTTTTTACCTGCGTTTTTCTTCTCAAACTCTTCGAGCCATTTACGAGTCATCGCCCGACCTTTGGCTATTTGTTCTTCGTCCTCAATCCATTTACGAGTCATCGCATCACCTTCGGCTATTTGTTCTTTGCTCATTTTAAGTAATAATTCATCTATCCACTCTTCAGAGAGAGGACTGTCAAGATGACCAGGACTGAGACTGGAATTATATATGGAGAGATTGAACCACATATATGCTTCAACGTCATCTTGAGGTACGCCGTCACCCTCCGCGTACGTCATTCCTAAAAACCACTGCGCAATTGCGTTCCCCTGCTCTGCGGCTTTCCTATACCACTTGGCGGCTTCAGCGTCATCTTGAGATACGTCGTCACCATCGGAGTAGATTCCTCCTAAATTAAGCTGTGCAAATGCATTCCCCTGCTCTGCGGCTTCCCGAATCCATTTGACGGCTTCAGTGTCATCTTGAGGTACGCCGTCACCCTTGTAGTACATTCTTCCTAAAGCAAGTAGCATCCCCTCTTGCTCCTCAACTTTATTTATCCACTCGACGACGGCAGCAAAATCTTGACGAACGCCATTACCCTCGAAGTAGATTCTTGCTAATAGAAGCTGCGCGTCGATGTCCCCTTGCTCGGCGGCTTTTCTTGTAGTATCAAAAGCTTCATCTGCATTTACCGAAATTGAAAAACAGCAAATGGCGATGACCAAAGAAAATAACTTGGTAGATATTTTCATTGTCTGATTCCTTGTGGTTATACCCAGACCCCATCGTACGGGATTCTGAAGGGCAACACAAAAGGCCATAATCCGGAACGAATCGCAGAGTCTCTCAGGTATCAGGGATGCAGGGGGCTGGTATGAAAATACGGGATGGAACGGGTCAGGTCGTATCGGGTCGAAGGGGATCCGCGCCAAATCCGAACCCGGGAATCGGTTTCCAGACGAGGTTCCCGGTATACATAGCCCGTCCCCCTTGTAACGACGATCCATCTGTACTACTCCCGCAGGATTGAAACCGGAATCCCACTTCATCAAAGTAGGTACCCTGTCTCAGAAAATATTATGATC
>JAYGCN010000188.1:0-16419 GCA_046583315.1 Candidatus Hydrogenedentota bacterium | reverse complement strand
GGGTTCCGGTTCAGATTTGGATCCGGGAGGCGGTCCGGGATCGGTGCAGACAGCCGCCGCGAACGAACCGATAAAGCAAAGTACAGCCAGTGCCATGAAAGGAATAAAATAGGAGCCGGTCTTGTCTGCGATGAGTCCTGTCACGAAGGGACCCAATCCGTTGAAGACACCCGTAATCAGCATACGCGTTCCCGCAGTGGTACCGAAGGCTTTTCGGCCGAAGTATTCGGAGAAAATGACCGGAATGCAGATGTAGGTTGCGCCGAAGCCTATGCCGAGAAGTAATAAACAGAGGGACGCAAACGCCTTGCTGTCCACGAAGTAAAACCCCGCGGCGCCGATACCTTCGAGGGCCAGACCCACGATGATAACGTAACGAGGATTCAATCGGTCACCTAGAATTCCGGTGACACGACCGAGGATGCTCACCAGAGCCAGAGAACCCATCAGCGCGGCTATGTCTTTTAGCTCGAATCCGAGTTCGGAGAGATGCGTGCGACCGTGCGCCACGACGACACCCCAGGGTGTCGCGTATGCGACTCCCGCAATGGTGATCAGAAAAAACTGGCGCGTGGCCACCGCTTGTCTGGCTGTCCAGGACACCTCTTCTTCAATGGGAACCTGCGTTGTTTCCTTGGATGGTGCTGGTGTTGCTGCCCCGTCCCGATTGAGCCCCAATTGTTCGGGCGTGTCGCGAACAAAGGCTGCGGCAAGTAAGCCTACCACAACGCTGACACAGGCAATGATGACCCACCCTGTTCGCCAGGTACCGTCAAAGTTTTCGATAACCCATGCGTCAACCATTGGAACGATTTTGCCCACGATTCCGCCGGCACACATGATGATGGCAATGGCGAGTGCGCGTCGTTTCAGAAACCAATTTTGTCCGAGCGTCTGGGTCGGAATGATGGTCGAGAGGCCGATACCGCATCCACCGAATACTGAAAAACCAATGAGAAACTCCGCTTTGGTGTCGGCGCGACTTACGATGATGAAGCCGATTGCGGCAAGGAAGGAGCCGAGGGTCATGACGGTGCGTATGCCGATTCGGTTCTGCAGGAAGCCTACGATAGGGCCTACGGCGCTGTAGAGGAACGTGAACAGGCCGAATACGAGACCCAGGTCGGCCTTGGTGTATCCAAGTTCGACGCTCAGTTCTGGGAAATAGAATCCCCAGCTATAATACGCTGGAGAAATACCGAAACCGTAGCAGACGAAAGCGACTGCTACGATTTTCCATCCGCGGAATATTTTCATGAGGCTCCTTGAGTCGGTGATCGCAATGGAATCGAGCCTATCACGCGGTCAGGGCGGTGTGCAAACCTACGACGCGTCCTGTTGATCTCGGGCGGCAGCGCTTTCGGCTTGCACAAAGAGATCTTCGATTTGGTCGTTGGCCCAGGTCATTTTACTGGCGTAGGCGTTGAGGAATGACTGGATGCGATCACGCGAATATCCTATCGTAATGAGATCGCGCAGGGGACTGATGAGGTCTTTCTTGAACGGGGCCGTCTCATCCGAGCGATTCACCTGCATGTCATACCAGTCCGTCGGAATGAGGCGCGTCGCGTCGTCGTATTGAATCAGCGTATTGTGCAGTCGAAAATTGTTGTGCACAATGGCGTTCGCGTGCATGCTCGCCAACAATTCGCCAAGTTGTATCAACGTTTCCTCAACTAAAAGTTGGTTGGAGGATTCATCGGCAAAGAACGTGAACAGGGATCGTGCGTTTTCGATAAACTCGGTGACTAGAAGGGTATCGAGCGAGGCGGTAATGAGCCGCGGCGTTCCCAGGAAACGATAGCGGACGACCGGGACACGACACCGTTCGGCGTGGCCCACATTGCGCCAGTCTTTGGTGGCATCGTCGCGTCCGAACAGGGTTTGGCTAACCTGCGACCACGAGTAATCGAATCCCCAGCGAACGAACCAGGAGGTTTGGTGTGACTTCGGTGTGAATTTGAAGCAACGACTTGTCGCGCCGGCGCTGAGCAGGGTCCAGTGAGCGGTGTCCTCACTGACTTCATCGACGCACAATACTTCCTCAGCGACGGCGACGGGTAACTCGTTTAGTGTCACGCGACATGAAATCACGTCAATTCATTCCCGGTCGTTATGCTCCCCCTGAGCATGTTCCCCCATTGGTGTGTAGTGTAACACGAATGTTCATGAAATGGAATGGGGTCTACGTGTCAGCGCAGTTTTTTTAATCGGGGGAGATATGCTCCGGTCCAGCCGATCCTGTCGTGCGTTCGTAGTGACCTTTCCCGTTCTTGCGATACGTGGTGAATCCTTGCTTCTCCAGGTTCGTATCGGAGAGTCGATTCTTTGTGTGCACAGCGTTCGTGATTCCGGCGATATGCGGCATCGTGTAAATACGTTTCACCTTTTCGCCGGTATCGGGATGGGTTTCGAGCGGGGAATCGGACATTTTTCGGATGACATCGAAGCATTCCCCATCGCTTCCGTCTTCGTTGATAATCTCGTAAGTGTATACGGGCATGGCTGATTCCTGGGTGACTCGTTATTCTGCAAGTCGTTATTCTGTACGTAGTATACCGCAAATGGGGAGCAGGGTGACAACGGACTAATTCAGGACTTGCCGCATGAACAGCTGAAACGGCCCCACAGCGATGTTGAATTGCGAGCCATCATCTCGTCGCATGGTGTAGGTCCCGTGCATGGTGCCGCGATAGGTGGGCAGGGGGCAGAAACTTGTGTACTCGAATGATTCGGAGGGAACCAAGCGGGGTTGCTCACCGACCACGCCTTCGCCCTGAACCTGTTCTTCGTGACCGAGAATATCGGAGATGTACCAGTGACGGCTGATGAGTTGAACGGGTTCGTCGCTCTCGTTGGTGATTGTGATGCGGTAGCTGAAGAAGTAGAGGCTCTTGGCCGAGTCAGAGCGTTTGGCAATATAGAAACTCTCGGTACGCACACGAATGTTGTCCGTAATGATATCTGAACACGTCTCAGCCAATTCGTTCATAATGCGCGCCTCCTTGCCCCTATGTCTAGTATATCACATGAGCGCTTTTTTTGGCTACGTCTATTTAGAAGCCTTGTATTTTTCGAGGATTTCGAGCGGGTGATAAACCGGATGTTTGGTGCCTTCGGTCAGCTGGATGGAGCAAACGCTGCTCTCCGTGACGATGGCATCAATTTCAGCCTCGTTGAAGAGTTTGAACAAAGGTTTGCCAACACCCATGGAAAGATCGTATCCCAGCGGGCCACATTTGAGGCCAAAGGTGCCGCCCATGCCGCAGCAGGTGCCCGTCTCAATACGCTCAATTTCGGCACCCTGCTTTTCCAGCCAATCAACACCGGCTTTCCCGCTGCCGATGGGGCGTTGATGGCAGGAGCAATGGAATCCGAAGCGTTTTCCAGCGAGTAAAGAAGTGTCGAAATTTTCCTGGACTTGTAGCAGATATTCGAATAATTCAAAGGTATGTTCTGCCAATCGTACCATATTCGCATTCGACTGATGAAGATAGGGGTAGGATTTGCGCAAGGTATAGACGGCGGTCGGTTCAGCAGCGACGATGTCGTAGCCTTTTTCAATCCAGGGTAGAAGATGGCCCAGATTCTTTATCGCTGTCGCACGAGCGGCATCCATATCGCCATATGCGATATAGGGGTAGCCGCTGGGTTCCTGATCGGGCAACACCACTTCGCAACCCGCCGCCTCCAGCAGTTCGACGGCCTGCATGCCCAGTTCGGGAGCGTTGTTGTTGAAAAAGATGTCGTGGAAAAATACGGCCTTTTTCTTGGGATACAAATTCTGTTTCTCCGGACGTTTCGCAAATTGTTTCTTTAACGTGTTGCGCGCGAACTTGGGTAGCGCACGTCTTTTGTCGACGCCTATCACTTTCTCCAGGCCAATGCGGAAGAGGGGGTTGGAGAGTGCCCAATTCGACATCGGCGCAAAGGTGCTACCGAGATGCGCGTAACGATCCGCATCCATCATGGCCTGATCAACCTTGGGTACCGGGTTATTCGCGTGGTCGCGGTGTTTGACTTCGGCTATCATGTTGGGCATGTCGATTTGCGCTGGACAGATCTCCTTGCAAAGACCGCAGGACAGACACAGGGGTGCGAAATCGCCCGCGTGTTCGAGTCCATGCACCGCCGAGGTCCACGGGATGCCAATGGGGCCGGGATAAATGTGGCCAAAGGTGTGGCCGCCCACGACACCGTAGGTGGGACATATATTCATGCACGCGCCGCAACGGATGCAATTGAGCGCCTCGGCCATAACGGGGTCGTCACGCATTTCCGTGCGCCCGTTGTCGAGAATAATCATGTGCGACACGCGTGAATTCTCATCGCCGTCGCCCATCGGATTGCGACCGTGCATCCAGGTGACATAAGTGGTGGGGCATTGGCCCGTGGCACTGACCGGGTGGGCCAGAACCATCAGCATGGCATCTTCGACGGTCTCGACGATTTTTTCGATGCCGATGACGCAAATATGGATGTCGGCAATACTGGATACGAGGCGCGCATTGCCTTCGTTCGTCTCGATGACGATACCGCCCGTCTCGGCGATCCCCACATTCGCGCCGGTCATGCCAATATCCGTATTCAGGAAAATGGGTCTCAAATATTTTCGCACAACACCCATGATCTCATCGATGTCGTTGGATACAGGTTTGCCGATTTCTTTCGAGAAAATTTCGGCTACTTCTGTTGCCGATTTGTGCACGGAAGGGAATACGAGGTGGTAGGGCTTCTCATCCACAAGCTGAATGATGAGTTCACCTAAATCCGTCTCCACCACACGAATGCCCGCTTCTTCGAGCGGATGATTGATCTCAATTTCTTCGGTGGTGAGCGATTTTGATTTGGAAATGGTCTTCGCGTTGCAGTCGGAAGCAATCTTGAGCGTGTGCGCGATGGCTTCGGCGCCGTCCTTGGCGATCATCACTTTGGTGCCGCGTTTCTCCGCGTTTTCGATGAATCGTTTCAAAAGTTCCGGCGATCGCTCGCGGCAATCGTCTTTCACTTTCTTGACTTCCTTGCGAAACGCATCGCCGTGCGGCATCTTGTCCAGTGTATCTTGGCGCTGTTTACGCCCGCGGGTCATCGCAACATTAAGGAAGTCCCCTTTTTGAGGCTCCGTGATGGCTTCCGTGATGGCCGTATTCAAGGTGGAATAGCGATCCTTGCTCATGAAACGTCCTCCCGGGGGATGACGATGGTATGCACGATTTCGGGACCGTGCACGCCGAGCGTGAGCCGCAGTTCGATGTCTCCGGTGCGGCTGGGACCGGATATGAAGCTGGCCACGCAGTTTTCGGGACTTTCCGCGAAGTATTTTCTTAGCATGGGGGAGGCATCTTCGAGCGAATCGACAAAAGCATCTTCATATACGATGCCGATGTGCGTGCGGGGCAGTGACGAGACCAGTCGCACGTCGTCGTTCGTGGAAATCTCAACCAGTGTCGACGTTTGCGCAATGGCAAAGTCCGCGCTGGTAATGCCGACCGCAGCACGGTCGATTTCATTGGCGAGTGGCGGGTCGTTTTTGTAGGGCTGGGCGAGCACTTCGACGTTGTAATCGCTACAGCGCTGTTCGACCAGGGCCTGAAATGATTCAGGAAGATTCGCCGTGGCGACGCATTTCGCGTCCAGCTCGCGAATGATGGAAATAACGATGTCGGCCGCGCGATCCAGGCTCGAAGCCCGATGATAATGCCCGCGCAAAGACTCCAGATGGGCTTGATAGGTTTCTAACAAGGAATAATCCTTCAGGGTTGAGTGGGGGGTCGGTGATCAGACGGCATTGTATCGTACTTACGCCAGCGTGCTCAATGTAGAACGCCAGAATTGGCCGAATCCATTTTTTTCTTGAGTGGGCCGATTCTTTTGGGCATACTGAGATTGTAGAAGGCGCATTGGCGGGCAAATGGAGAGGTTGTGCATGGAGTTGGATACCAAACGATTTGGTGTGATTGAAGTGGATGACCAAGCGGTCATTACGTTTACGCAACCGATCATAGGATTTCAGGAATTTCGGCGCTACTTGCTACTCGACGGCCCACCAGAGAGTAACGTGCAGTGGCTGCAATCGATCGATTCGGGCGATTTGGCATTTATCCTCATGGATCCACGGAATGTCGTACCGGATTACACCATCAAGCTCGGTGCCCATGAACTCTCGGAGATGGCGGTGACCACCGTGGAAGAGTTGGATGTGTATACGCTGGTGGTGGTCCCACAGGACGCCTCCAAGACACGCACGAACCTGAAGGCTCCGATAGTGATCAATCCCAAACAACGTCTCGCGAAACAAACCATCCTGGATAAGAGCAGTTATCTGGTGCAATACCTGTTGGCCCAGTCACAGTCGCAGGAGGAGGTAGACAATGCTCGTCCTAACGCGTAGAGAAGATGAAAGCATTATGATCGGCGACGACATTGAGGTGAAAATTCTCGATATCAAGGACAACCAGGTCAAGATAGGGATCGCCGCACCTCGGGACATCGCCGTGCATCGACGTGAGGTGTATCTGGCCATCCAGGCGGAGAATCAGGAAGCGGCTGCACCCACTGAGCTACCCGACATCTCGAAAATAATTCCGGGGTAGCCAGCATGCGTATTCGACTGGATGATCAAGAGGGTCTCGGGCTGATTTCGAACCCGTCCACGCTGGCCGGTGCACTCGCCGAAGTCACAGAACTGGTTCAGGCGAAAGGGCGCGCCATTCAGACGATCATCATCAATGCTGAGAACGTCGCTCCGGAAGCACTGACCGTTGAGTTGGGTTCCCGACCGGTCTCGGAAATCGATTCGCTCGAGTTGCAAACCGTTTCTATAAAAGAACTTGTGGTCGAATCCCTAGATGAAATCGCAGAGGTAATTCCCGAGTTGCCCACAGCCTGTCACGAGTTGGCGCAGGTATTGGTGAGCGACGATCCGGCATCGTGTTTTGCGCAATTCAATCAGTTCCTGGAAATTTGGGAGGTGCTCAAGGAGCGCCAAGCGCAGGCCGCATCATCGCTTGAATTATCTCTTGAGGAACTCGTGTTTCGAGGCTCAAACGCTTCTGCACACAACCTGAAACTGGACGCCATGCTCAAGAAAGCGCGCGGGTTCATGGAAGCGTCGAGTTTTCCTGAGCTGTCCGATTTGTTGTCCCACGACTTGGTCGAACTGGCCGAGGCGGAAGCGGATCTGATAGCCGCGTTACGCGCCTAGAATTCTTCGCTCAGCTCGCCAGTTCTTTAAGAAGCGCTTCCGCGTGGTCCATGCTCAGTGCCGTAATATCCCCATCCAATAGTCGCGCCACTTCTTCGACGCGCTCTTTCGCATTCATCTGCAGGATGGTCGTGGTCGTCGTTTTTCCTGTGGTCGATTTCGCAACCTGATAATGGGTATCGGCGGCTGCAGCGATCTGGGGCAAATGCGTAATGCAAATCGTCTGATGATCGGCGGCAAGCATTTTGAGACGCGTGCCGATGTGGTTGGCGATTGCACCGCCGACTCCCGTGTCGATTTCGTCAAAGATCATGGTCGGGATGGCGTCGCTTTCGGCAAATACGGATTTGATGGCGAGCATGATGCGGGAAACTTCACCGCCCGAGGCAACCTGCCGCAACCCTTTCGCGGGCTCACCCGGATTTGCCGCGAGTAGAAATTCGACTGCATCAATACCTGACGCGCAGAGGGGAATTTCGCCGAATTCTATCTGAAATTCGGCACCGGACATCCCCAATTCCTGAACGATTGACGAAATCGCCAGCCCGAGTTTTTTGGCCTTAGCCTTGCGCGATTTTGAGAGTTTCTGAGCGAGGGACAGCGCGCTTTGATACAGGTCCTGTTCCTGCTGTCGAAGTTCTGCCAGGCGCGTATCCCGATTCTCGTAGGCTGCTATCTTTTCTCGAGCCTCTTCCGCATAGGCCAAAACCGCATCGAGAGTATCACCATATTTGCGTTTCAGCTCGCGTAGAAGGTTCAGGCGCGTATTGATGCGTTCCAATTCTTCCGGGTCATACTCCACGCCTTGCGCCAGGCCCTGTATCTCATCGACTTGGGCCAGCAATTGCTCGCGCAGGCCCTCAATGGAGTCGAGTAGAGGCGTGTATTGCGCATCCAGCGATGCAAGATGCTCCAGTTCACGACTCGCCATTCCCAGCAGATCGGCAGCCGGGGGAGACCCCTCAGATTCGCTCAACCATTGGGTGAGTTGCGCCGTCGACTGATAGATGACCTCCGCATTTGTGATGCGATTGCGTCGTGATTCCAGATCTTTCTCTTCGTCAGGAGCCACTTCGGCATTGTCGATCTCTTCTACTTCAAACTTGAGGAATTCCAGGTGACGCGTTTGTTCGCGATCAGTCGATTCGAGGGATTGGATTTCATGCTCTAAGGCGCGCCATTTTTCGACTGCCTGTGCCAGCGCGTCGCGTTGGCACAGCGTGCCGGAATAGGCATCGAGTAAATCCCGTTGTTTATCGGGATGGACGAGGGATTGATGCTCGTGTTGACCATGAAGATCGACCAGTTCTTGGCCAATCGCATCCAGAATTCCAACAGGAATCAACGTGCCGCCCGCATAGGCGCGACTGCGTCCCTCGGCGGAAACGATTCGTGTGATGTGGAGTTCGTCATCGTCCAGCACAATGGCTTGTTCTTCGAGCAGCGATGCCAATTCGGGAGACGGCGTTGGTAAATGAAAAATCGCGTCGATTTTTGCCTGTTTGTTTCCTGAGCGGACCGCGTCGCTGGAGGCACGTGCGCCGAGGATGAGATTGAGCGCGTGAATGATAATGGACTTCCCCGCACCGGTCTCGCCGGTAAGCACGTTGAAGCCTGAGGTAAAGTTGACCTCGACATCGTCGATTAACGCGTAATTCTGAATGCGTAACGTCTGCAACATGAACGGCTAATCCCCCCGCGTCAGGTAGGCCAGAAATTCCTTGTTTCCGGCAGGCCCTGTAATGGGTGAGGGTATCACATCATGTGGCTTAAAGCCCAGAGCCCGCGCTTCGTTGCAGAATTTTTCGATGACCGCTTCGTGTATGGCTGAATCTCGTATGACGCCGCCTTCACCGACCTGATTGCGTTCTGCCTCGAATTGAGGTTTGATGAGTGCGACTCCTTCCGCATTTGGGGCCAATAGCGGCGCGGCGGCTTTGAGCACGAGTCGCAACGAAATGAAAGAGCAGTCAGCAACGAAGCGTGTGGGGGAGTCACCCAATTCTTCGGCGGTGAGATTGCGAATATTCGTGCGCTCGTGAACCACCACGCGATCATCCTGGCGAAGCGACCAGTCGAGTTGTCCATAACCCACATCAACGGCGTGGACTTTTAACGCGCCATTTTTCAACAGGCAATCGGTGAATCCACCCGTAGATGCGCCGATATCGATAACCACATGGTCCGCGATGACAATGGGGAAATGTTCCAGGGCCGCTTCCAGTTTGAGTCCGCCGCGGCTGACATACTTCGGACCCTCGTCGATGGTGATCTCAAGATCTTCTTCGACTTGCTCGCCGGGCTTCGTCAGCGGCGTGCCATCAAGGGCCCTTACTTTTCCCGTCTGCACCAAGCCCGTGGCTTTCGAAGGGGAACAATCAATACGCTGCTGCACGAGACTGTCGAGGCGAACCTTAGTCATTGGACGTGATGAGTGCTACGGCCTGGACACTGATGGCTTCTTCACGACCTTCCGGGCCGACGGATTCGTTCGTTTTAGCTTTGACCGACACGCGATTGACGGGCAATCGCAGAACTTCTGCAAGCGATTCGCGAATCGCGTCGATGTGGGGATTAAGCTTGGGCTGTTGCGCAACGATTGTCGAATCCACATTTACCAATGCGTATCCAGCCTCGCCAAGTAAATTCATCGTCTGCCGGAGCAGTTCAAGGCTGTCCGCATCCTTGTACGCGGGGTCGGTGTCCGGGAACAACAGACCAATATTGCCCAACGCTGCCGCACCCAAAATAGCATCCGTGATCGCATGCGCCAAGACATCGCCATCGGAATGTGCAACGCAGCCTTTCGTATGGGGAATGTTCACGCCACCGAGAATCAGCGGCAAACCCTCTTTGAGGCGATGAAGATCATATCCCGTGCCAATGCGAATCATACCAGACCTTTTTCGAGCAGAAACTCGGCGTAAGCGAGATCCTGGGGCGTTGTAATTTTCATATTGGTGTCCGGTCCTTCAATGATGCGAACCTCATGCCCGGCTTGTTGCACAAGCGTTGCATCGTCCGTGATGGTCGATGGTATCGGGGATGCGTATGCCCCGTCAATGATAGAACGTTGAAAAATCTGCGGCGTCTGACACGCCCACAACGTGTTTCGATTCGGCGTTGCTTCCAATGAGTACTCAGCAGTCGATTTCAGAATCGTGTCTTTGCAAGGAGTCGCTACGGTTGCAGCACCCACTGTCAGGGCAGCAGAGAGCGCCTGTCCGATAACCGATGCAGGAATAAACGGGCGTGCCGCGTCATGAATTACGACCAGAGTCGTGCGCGGGTCAAGCGCTGCCAAGCCATTGCGCACCGAATCGTTACGTTCAATTCCGCCGCGAACAAGTTGTACAGTGTTGTCCGGATACGCGCCATCAAGTGTAGAGCGAAAGGCGGACTCATGACCGACCGGGTAGACGACGATGGCCTTATCAAGCAAGGCCGCATCGATAAACGCGTCTAGGCTTCGAATGAACAGCACCTTGCCCGCAAGGGTCGTCAGCGCTTTGGGCTCCGATTGACCCAAGCGAGTCCCCAGTCCACCCGCGACGAGAATGAGTTGAGGGAAATCGTCCATCGGAAGCGGGTTACAACACCCTGCGCGCTTCGTCAGAGATGACCTTATCCATCTTCGTGAAAATCATGCGGCCCGCCGCCGTCTGCAGCACGCTCGTTACGGTTACCGCAACAGAACGGCCCACAAAGTCGCGTCCACCGTCAACAACGATCATTGTGCCGTCATCAAGATATCCCACACCCTGCCCGGCCTCTTTACCTTCCTTGACGATTTTGACATCCATGTTCTCATCGGGAAGCGCCGCTGGTTTCAACGCATTCGCGAGGTCGTTAATGTTCAAAACTTCGATGCCTTCAATCTGTGCGACTTTGTTCAAGTTATAATCGGTCGTCACGATTTTGGACGCGTATAGTTTCGCGAGGATTAGCAATTTTGCATCGACCTCAGTCGACTCTTCGGGGTTGTCGTCGATTATTTCGACCTTGACGCGCGCATCATCTTCCTGCATCTCTTTTAGAATATCGAGTCCGCGCCGACCTTTGGTACGACGCAGAAGATCCGAAGAATCCGCAATGTGTTGGAGCTCATGAAGCACGAATCGGGGTACGATAAATGTGCCTTCCACGAAACCGGTTTTCGTGAGTTCGTGAATACGTCCATCAATGAGTGCACTGGTATCAACAATTTTCCCGTTGTTAAGCAGTACATTGCGTTGCTGGATCACGCTGATGAGGGATTCCCAGTTAGACGCGCGCGTCAGCCCAAGGGATATTCCGATAAATCCAAACAGGAGTACCAAGGTAGATGTCAGATAGATTTCCAGGCTTTCGTTCTCAACGATGACCTCGTCTGGAAGTATATCGATGAGGTATTTCGCGAGTCCGAAACCCATGATCATGGCGAGCATAATTGCGATAATGGCAGGGAAGATGCGCTCGAACACTTCCTGAGTAATGTAGCGTAGCGAGAACAATACCCCGGCCGCCGCACTAATTCCGGTGGCCGCACCCAAGAATCTCCAGATCCAGATAGTACTGGACGACAAAAATTCGGGTATTTGAAGGTTGGAAAGCTCAGCTTCCTTTATATCGACAATGTATTCAGCCCAAATGAGCCCCATGATGATGCAGGCAAATACGAACATAGCGCGCGTAATTTTAAGAGCCATAGTATCTCCATTCTCTTGATTCGGAGTCGACTTGTAACCGTCCCGGTCTTAATCAGGGAATTCCAGCCCGTAATCCCGTAGAAGTATTCTATCGTATTTTTTCAATGCAGTCACCAACTATTTTCGCCAGCCTCGGTTCCGCTTCATTAGCGATTTCAATGATTTTATCTATATTTACAGGTTCAAGCGCGTCTGGCAGGCACACGTCGGTGATAACAGAGAGCCCCAGAACTTGCAAGCCGCAGTGGACCGCCACGATGACTTCAGGCACCGTGCTCATGCCTACGACATCCGCGCCCATCGTGCGCATCATACGGTATTCCGCCCGCGTTTCAAGGTTAGGGCCCGTACACGCGAGATAGACACCCTTCTTGATAGGTATTTTCGCTTTCAAGGAGACATCTTCAGCGATTGCGATGAGTGATTGCGTGTAAGGCTCGCACATATCCGGAAAACGCGGCCCAAGCGAATCGTCGTTCGGCCCAATGAGAGGGTTATCACCCATGAAATTGATGTGGTCTTCAATCACCATGATATCGCCGGAAGCGAACTGAGGATTGAGGCCGCCGCAGGCATTGGACACGATAACCGTCTTGACACCCAGTGCCTTGGCCACCCGCACCGGGAAGGTAACATCCTGCATGGAATAGCCTTCATAATAATGAAAACGCCCCGAAAGTACGATGATCGGTTTTCCGGCCAGCGTCCCGGTCAGTAACTCACCGGCGTGCGTATCAACCGTGGACGTGGGGAAGTGGGGGATGTCCTCATAATTGATGGTAGCCTTGATTTTCATTTTCTTGGTGAGCGCGCCGAGCCCCGTACCAAGAATGACGGCGATCGATGGTTTGGTCTTGTCAATGGCTCGTATCGCGCGGGCCGCCTCCTTGATTTGCTTTTTCAGGTCGCTCACTGCGGGATTCCCCTTTTGTTTGGTTAGTCTATCCGGCTCAACACAGAGAATACCGTTTCGACATCCATATCTTCAATGCGGATGGTCTTTTCGCGGGAGGATGCACCCCGAATAAGCTTAACCCGTCTCTTCGGAACGCCCAAGGATTTCGCCATAAACGCTATCAATGCTTTATTGGCTTTCCCGTCAACAGGTGGCGCGGTCAGCGCCACGCGAATTCGCCCTTCGGCTTCAACAATAATGGCATCCCGGTAGGACTTGGGTTGAACGCGCAGGCTAATCTCGACGTTGCCCGCGTTAGCCCTGATCGAAGACTTCGGCGGATTCAACAGGTTGCTCGAACCAGACACCCATGTTCTGGAACTTCGCCTGACGTTTGGCGGGGCTGAATATACCCTTCTTGCAATCTGAAAGGAAGCGTTCAATTTCCTCAGAAAGCACCTGCGCCGCTGCATTCGGACTGCGATGCGCACCGCCGTTGGGTTCAGGCATGATGCGATCAATTATGCCCAACTTGAGGAGATCATGCGAAGTCGGTTTGAGTGCTTCCGATGCCACCTCTTTTTGTTCGACATCGCGCCAAAGAATTTCCGCACAGCGCTCCGGCGGACAAATGACATAGAAAGCATGTTCGAACATGGTGACAACATCACCCACCGCAATCGCCAATGCGCCACCGCTTCCACCTTCACCAATCACGGCGGCGAAGATAGGGGTGTTCACGGTGAGGCTCCGCATAATCGCTTGAGCAATCATCGGACCTTGACCATGTTGTTCAGCTTCGACGCCAGGATGTGCTGCTGGCGTATCGACAAAACTGATTATAGGAAACTTGAAGCGTTCCGCCATGTCATACATACGCATGGCCTTGCGGTAGCCCTCAGGTTGAGCCATACCGAAATTGCGTTCTATCTTCTCTTCAGTAGACACACCTTTTTGTTGGCCGACGACCATAACGGTCTCACCGTTGAATTGCGCGATACCCGTAACCATGGCAAGATCATCGCCCATTACACGATCACCGTGCAGTTCTATCATATCGTCAAAGATCAGACCAGTGTAGTCGAGCATGCGCGGGCGTCTGGCATGACGCGCCAACTGCACGCGCTCCCACGCCGACAGATTGGGATAGACCGCTTCACACTCTTCCTGGATCTGGGCCTCAAGGCCTTTACGCTCTTCTTCAGATTCAGATGAGTGCAGACGGTCCTCGAGCTCAGCGATACCCTTCTCGAATGGAAGAATCGTCTCGACTCGCCCCCGAGCATTTTTCTTTTTATTTGCCAAAGCAATATTCCTTTACTGTACCAAAGTGGTTTAACGGGCAGACCGCAGTCTGTACCGCTAAATTTTTCTGCTCCCCGAGTCTTACTGTAACAACGGGACGCGTTGGTCCACCTTCCCCAAGTAAAGTAAACTCTGTACAACTGTAGAAAAAGTATACTTGAAGAGGGTCTGAGAAACAACCCTCTAGATCACAGGATGGTTGTTTCTTCATGAGAGATGTGGATCGAATCTGAGGCGGGTTCGAGACGTGTCAACTAATTAGCTGTGACTTTTTTGGAAAAAGGCGGTTTGCGGTACCGCACTTTCATCTCGATTGTCAGATTTTTGGCGATTGAGCGAATTAAACAGTTTCCAATGTCTCGCCAAAATATTCAGCGTAACACTCTTGATGCCAAAGTTCTCCATCGACTTCAACGACTTCGCCGAATTCGAATTCGACCTGTTCAAAGGCCTCATTGCATAGTGTGCAGAGTTTCATTAATGTTCACCTCCTTTTTCAAGATATCGCCGCTACCGATTTTTGAGTTACCAGTAGCAAACGGGTACAGCTTATACCAGAATAAAAAAGTCAAGTCAAGCTATACCTGCAAAAACACTGTATCACGAAATAATGGAATTTGCAAATATAATGGAAATTCGGGTTATTTTAGGCCATTTTTGAGGTATTATTGGATATTTATCACCATTTCGCTAAATATCGGATAGTGGTCGGAGGGGTAGCGTCCTTGTTCTTCGTACAAAACCGTTTCGCATTTTTTGACGCGGATGGGTCCTCTATACAATATCCAGTCTATCCGGTTAATCCGATCCACAACCGGTTCCAAAAAGCCGCCAAACGTGTTCGGTGGACCAAGTTGTTGCTCCGCAGTCAGCCATGCATCTTGAAATGTTTTGGTGATTTCTTTCCACGGCTCGCCCGTGTCACCTTTCGCGTTGAAGTCTCCTGTAATGATTACCGGACTTTTGTCAGCAATCGTTTCCAATTGCTCGCTGATAATCCGTGCAGCCTCTTTGCGCGCGACTGGTCCGCGGTGATCGAAATGGGTATTCAAGTAATAGAAATATTGCTCGGTTTCAAAATGCCAGAACTTTGCCCACGTGGCCATACGCGGTAAAGAAGAGTCCCAGGATTTCGTGCCCGGCACGTTGGGTGTCTCGGACAACCAGAAGTGACCAATCTGAATCGGCGCGACAACTCCCTTCTTATAGAAGATCTCCATGCGTTCGCCATCGTCCTGTGGCTTGCGGCTGAGTCCGAAGGATTGGTACTCGGGAAGTTGTTCGAGTATGTACTTCGCCTGAAATTTCAGTGTCTCCTGCGTACCCACGATATCGGGTTCATAGAGCTTAATCGTTCGGCAAACCGTGTCGCGACGATTACGCCACTTGTTGTCGCCGTCGTTCGCGGTGCCGTAGCGAATGTTGAAACTCATGACCTTGAGCTCGATGGGGGCGGCCGAGGCGATTACGCTCATCATTACGAGCATTGCCAATACTGAGTTGCTTCGTTTCGTGAACATGATGATACTCCCTGGGATCGTTGTCGATGGTGGGAGTATACCGAAACGCCTAGGGAATGTTCAGCTGATCCATCTCGTAAAGGCTGAAGCGCTCGTTTTCCGGCAGACGCTTGACCTTAACGGACTTGCGGTACTGTGATAGCCAGTCCATGGCGTCAGCTTTGCCCAGCGCGTTCGTGAGAGCCTGGATGAGTTCGCGCGGGTCGTCGGGTGTGAAGAAGTATATGTTCTTGTTCCATTCCCATTCGGCTTCGATGAGGCGATGAATGAGCTGAGCCGGAGAGATACGATTCTCCATGTCCCGACACGCAATCACTTTGAGCTGCGGGTTCACATTCTTCGCCGCTTTGCTAACCACGAAATCACCCGAGGCCAGCTGCGGGATGGCCATGCAGTTGCGGCGCGTGGGATCGTAGCTGCGCACGACAATCTCGACCATGCGACGCTTGAGGGCTTGTGTCTGTTTTTTGTCGAATTGAACAGGAGTGGGGATGTTGATGTAGAGATTGTTGTTCCTCTGAATGCCGAGCTCGTGAAATCCGGACAACCAAGTCGTGCAATAGGCGTACAGTTCGCGATCATGTTCCTTCCGCTTGTGACGATCCGGCAAAAAGACCATGCCGCCCTTGAGGGGTTCAACGATGCACTTGGGGTCGCGCTCGTTCAGCAAACGCAGCAGCGCATGTTCCTTCTTGGCGACATCGCTGTATTCCTTGTTGTTCTTGGCGACGACCAGGCCGAAGGTGGCCTGTTTGCGTTTGATGTTCATCGCTTTCACGCGAAAGATGAGTTGATACTGGCCTTCCT
>JAYGCN010000170.1:0-14716 GCA_046583315.1 Candidatus Hydrogenedentota bacterium | reverse complement strand
ACGAACTCTCCAGACCCGTCCGTGGTCGTGCTCGCGATTCGCTCATCACGGCCATCAACGTACACCTCCGCGCCCGACACCGGCTCATCCGTCCCCCCAACCAATACCGTGCCACGAAACGTGACCGTAAATAGTATCTCCATCGCATCAGGTATCTCTTGCGGGTTGCCATCCGATGCTTCTTCATCACTGGCCACCTCTTCATCAGGCTCTTCAGGCTCAGGACTCACAGACGCCAGCGAAGGCAATTCACTTTCCGAAGAAGATTCAGCAGGCTCCGGCAAGGACTCCTCACGAGATATCTCCCGCTCAGTTTCAGGCCCCGGAAGGTTCAAATACCCCACCGCAAGACCAATAACGCCCAACGCAAAAATTATCGCCAACAATTTCCGCACGATACTATCTCCCGGTCACCACAGCCAAAGAAAGATCAATCAATGCCGCCGCGTTCTACCGCTCATAAGGGTTAAGACCACGCATTTCCACATTCTCATGTAACACTACACCAATATCAACAGATTCAACAATAACTCCCCGGCATGTGTCAGTCCCAAATTGATTGGGAATCTCCTCCCACCAACAGCCCCGCCACCGCAAGCCCAACCCCATACACCCCACCACATTTCTCAACGCACTATCTCTGCGTTAAAGCACTTCGCGGTTCGCGGTTAATCTGTGTTCATCCGTGTTCATTTGACGAAGTCCACGACTTCAGCGTGGCGGTTAAACAAAACCGACCTCAGCGTTCCCCGCGTCTCCGCGTCTTCGCGCCTCAGCGTGAGGATCTGTAGTTCAATATACCGTCCGGCAGGACCCTCCCACCCCGAACCAATCACCCCAACCATCAAATACTTGATGCATCAACCAAATTGCTATCCGGATATATCTGCAAATAGTTTAAAGTCATAAACTAAGTTATATACACAACTTACAACCCAGACCCTATTGTTTCCCAGATTCCCCAAAACACACCCTCCAAACCACATGTACATTCCCGAACCCCATTGTTTCCCCGATAGCTATCATCCATACCGTCCGGCAGCCCTCTCCATACCGTCCGGCAACAGCCTCGCCGATAGATATGGGAAGTATCCGGCGTCACTGTACCCCCAATCACGACTTATTCGGGAAATTCGTGAATAACTCGTAAAATCTGCTGTACACTCTATGCTATACACTCTAGAAGTAATCGAAACCGAAACTGTGTATCGGGGCCGTGGCTCTGTCACACTAGAAAGCGAGAAATCATGAATAAAGGGGTTATTGCTACGGTCATTTTGTGCCCTCTGATTGCCGTGGGCGCGTTCGTATTCCTTAATGCCGAATCGGATGAGAATGGAGACGTTTCGCCAATCTCTACAGAAATTGCGGCACTACCCGAGGGTCCGCCGGAACCGGCGCGGGAATTGGAATTGGAGGAAGCGGAGGAGATTCGAACGGAACTGGAAGAACGACTTGCGGTCTCCCAGGAACAAGTGAAACTGCTCGAAGCCAAAGCGGCTGAGGTCGCCAAATTGCTTGAACAAATCAACCAGTCGGAGGAAGAGGCCGAGGAAGAGACTCCGGAAGAAGAACGCGAAAAGACGCTCGAAGATATTCGCGCCAAAATCGAGAAGAACGCGGTCGCCGGTGCTCAGATCAAGGCATTGACCGAAATGATTTATGCCGACTTCATCAACGGCCTCGATCTCGACCCCGATACCAAAGCCGAACTCCGCGCACTGCTCGCTGAAAGTTACATGGAAACCATCGCCTTAAGCCAATACGCCACGGCCGACGGGGAAATTCCGTGGAGCGAAGTTGATTCATGGACACGCGAAGAACGCGCCTACCTCGATGAGCAGCTGAGGGCACTCCTCTCCGACGAAGAATACGCCACCTGGAGCGAATATTCCTCCACCATAGACGAACGCCAACTCGAAGGCACCTTGCGAACCCAGATTCGCTCCTTCGCAAGCGGACTGACAGACGAAAACTTCGAAATCGTCATGCAAGTAGCCATCGAAGAATTTCGCGCGCAGCAAATCGCGCTCGAACAATCCAACACACCCTTCACCCAATCAGAAAACATCCTCTACCAAATTCGCGCCATGACCGAAATGCGCAATCGCCTGGGTGAATACCTGTCCGAGGCCCAATATGCGGAAATCGAAAACTGGCTCACCATGGCCGAAAACCTCATGAATTCGCAACTACCCCAAGAAGAAGCCGAATAAAGGTTCAACGGATTACTAATCCCTCTCAATACGCGCAATATCCTTGAGCATGGCGGCTGTTTCATTCTTCAAGGACAGTCGCCAGAGTTCGCGCCCGTGCGCAAGATCGTCGCGTGCAAAATAGAGGTTGCCCTGGAAAACTGTCGGCAGCGAAATGCCCGCCTGCTCAAACGGTATCGCGATGATATCAGTGACCATGCGAGTCTCATTCTTATCACCCGTCGAAACCCAAAGTTCCTCGCCATGTTTCCCGTCGTCTGCCGTAAAATATACACAACCATCCCATACCACAAGATCCCTCGGATTAGATCCCTCCGATCCCGGTCGAATATCCATCAATATGTCCGCGCCATTCTGATCACCAATCCACATCTCCGTGCCAGTCGCCTCCGAATACGCAACGAACACGACCTTACCATTAAGGAGATGTAGCTCGCGCGGTCCACTGCCCCCCACTTCGGCCATATTCTCGACCATCTTCGTACCCAGGCGTGTGCCGTCGCTCATCCAGAGTTCCATGCCATATGTGCCATTGTCCGCCCGAAAAAATACCTTCTCCCCGACAGCCAGAAACTCCTGAGGGTCCGAGCTCGCCCGACCCGGAAAAATATCGCGAACCATACGCGTGTTCTCCGATGTGCCGTCCGTCGCCCAAAGCTCCATACCGTGTTTCACGTCATCAGCTGCAAAAAAAAAGTGCCTTGGTAGTAGCCGTCATTTCCCGGGGAGAAGACGACGGGGTATTCTGGCCATCCTGCGCCAGATCCAGGAGCATGCGCGTACCATCCTTGCGTCCATTAGTCACCCAGACCTCGCGCCCGGTCAATGGATGCTCCGCAGAGAACACCACATGTCCATCAAAAACAGTCGTATGATACGGAAACGAACTCTCAGGCCCCGGATTGATATCCGCTAACAGCCATGTGCCTTCCGGTATAGCGGAAATCGCCCTATTTCACAACATGGAAAAGAAAAATCGACTTGATCTCAATCGAAATAACGAAAATCAACGAGAAACCAGCACACATTTCCAAATATATAGTCACAAAGTATGGCGCGAACTTCTTAATGCTTCCATGTCAGGTCGAATTCGTATATGATATGACACTGTAAAGTGTTATCCATTAACACTGAACGAGCCGAAATCGCAGTAGAGGTACAACGATGAAAATTCTGTTCATTACGAACACCGCACGCTACAATTTTGCCGAGCCGCTGGGAATGATGACCATGTCAGGCGTTCTACGTGATGCTGGTCATGAGACGAAATTCGCGCCCGATATTTACGGCCCCGCCCGAGAAATCCTTTTAAAGTGGAAGCCGGAAATCGTAGCCACGACGTGCACCACAGGTGAACACGTCGAGCAGATGGCGCTCAACTCACGACTCAAAAAAGCACGCCCCTTCTTCTCACTCATGGGTGGCCCCCATCCGACCTTCTTCCCGGACATGGTGACCGATCCCGATATCGATGCCGTGTGCAAGGGCGAGGGCGAAGGTGCCATTCTCGATCTGGTGACTGCGATGGAGAACAATCAAGATTACACGAAGATTGATAATCTTCGGATAAAAGATTCGAACGGCGAGATTCACGACAACCCCTTGCGGCCACTCATCAAAAATCTCGATGAAGTATCCAACCCTGATCGCGAGACGTATTACGCGCTGCACAACCGCGCCAAATTACACCGGGTCCCCCACTTCATTGCCAGCCGCGGATGCGTCTTCGATTGCAAATACTGCTTCAACAAAAAATATTTCGAAACCTACGAAGGACTCGGTGCACGGTTTCGTTTCAGAAGTCCGGCGCATGTCGTGGAAGAATGCGCACGCGTCGTAACGGACTTTGGTGGTGATCACCTGTTATTCGTCGACGATATTTTTCCCGTACGTCCCGGTTGGCTCGAAGAGTTCCGCCAGCTCTATACGAAATACGTCGATGTCCCCTGGACAGCCTATACCCGTATCGAACTCATTAAACCGGAAATGGCCCGCCAACTCGCCGCCGCTGGCTGTCACTCGGTCGTGATCGGCATGGAATCGGGTAACGAAGAGTTGCGTCGCGAAATTCTCGGACGGGATATGACTAACGAGAGTATCGTCAAGAAAACGGACATGCTGCACGATGCGGGACTCAAATTCCAGACTACGAATATTGTCGGATTCCCGAAAGAAACAGTGGAATCCGCTCTTGAAACGTTGGATCTCAACATCAAAATCAAGCCATCGCTGGCCAGCACGTTTTTCTTCCAGCCTTACCCGGGTACGGAAGCAGGCGAAATTGCCCAGCGCCTGGGCCTGTATGACGGTTCCGTGGATGGCTGCGGCACAACGATCGCCGAAGTCGGCAACAACTACGATATTGAAGACTCCGACCAACTCATACGCCTTCGTGCGTTAATGGGGCCAGTCACGGGGATGCCCGTCTTCAAACCGCTGGTACCCTTCCTGATGAAACTGCCTCTCCTCAAACTCTACAACTTCATCAGCATGATCTGGGTTGGATGGTGCTCACGGTTCCGCCTGTACCCGACCAAAATCCGCCCCATCAACTTCGTGCGCGCGACCTACATGTTCGTCACGGGGAATGGTCCGTACTAATCCACAATCAGAATCAATTCTGAAGCGAGGCGTGTCGCGAGACACGCCTCGCTTTTTTGTTTCCCGTGCTCGATTTGCATAACACCGGGTTGACGCATAGAATGAGCGAACCTTAATCGCGTCAACCCATCAGGTGCCTCATGAAATCATTCGTTTCCCTAGTTCCACTCCTCGCGCTGCTAATTAGTTTCGTCGCTGTTGCAGAAGAAGAAGCACCGCGTGGTCTTCTCCCCACTGATTTCTATCAGGAAAAAACCATTTCGGGCACGGCACTATCACCAGACGGCTCATTATTGGCCTTTGTCGTTGCATCCATTGATGAAGAGAAGAATAAACGGCGCAACGAAATCTGGATGCAACCCCTGAAGCGCGGCGCGGCGGATGGCGAGGCCTATCGTTTTTCAAATCCCACCGTAAACGCCTCTGGCCCAAAGTGGTCGCCGGATGGGAAACTACTCTCCTTTCAATCCAAACGCGGCGAGGAAGAAAACACAACATGGTTCATTCGGGTTACTGCCCCCGGTGGCGAAGCCTATCAAATCGACGGCGTTGAAGGCTCGCCCGTATGGTCGCCGGACGGAAAGTGGATCGCCTATGTCAAGGCACCCGAAAAAGACGACGAGGATGAGGATGAAGCGAACGAAGACGACGACGAAAAGCCGAAAGCTCCCAAAGAGCGCGACGGTTGGGTGAGCGAAACGGCCATTACCGACACGCTGGATGCCAAACGCTTCGATGGCCGCGTGTACACGACCATGCGCACCAAACGCGACGGTACACAAAAGATGCTGGCGAATCCGGGCACGAAGGAGAAGAAACAGATTTTCGTCGTGTCAGCGACCGGTGGTGAAGCTACCCAGGTCACCACATCTGCTTTCGACGTTTCCAGCCCACGATGGACCGGTGATTCCAAACACATTCTCTTCAGCGGCAATCCCCTCCAGGATGATGAATATAACGAAGAACTCACCAATGAATTGTATGTGGTCTCTACGGACGGCGAAGATCTGAAAACAATTACAAGCAATCCCGGTAGCGACGCAGCGCCTACTATTTCAGAGGACGGCACCCGCCTGGCGTGGTTACGCACGAACGCCCGCGGAGAACAAACCGATATTCTCGTAGCGTCAATCTCTCCTGACGGCTCTCTTTCAAACGACACGCCCGCCAACCTGACTGTGGACTGGAACTACAGTCCCGGTGCACCCTCCTTTCACAAGGGTAACAAACAAATCCGCTGGTCGTCCTCATTCCACGGTAATCGCCACGTTTTCGAATCCGATTTGCGCGGAAACATCAAACAGATCACGGACGGCGACCGTATGCTCGGCTCCATTTCCTATGACGACGCCGGTCGCTACATGGCCTACTCAGTATCCGATCCGTTGCACCCCAGCGACCTTTTCATCGCGAAGACGAGCGGCTCCGGCGAATCACAACTCACACACTTCAACGACGAGTGGCTCGAAGACATTGTGCTCGTTGATGTGCAACGCCTCACGTGGACCGTGGACGCCGGAGACGAAATTGAGGGCTGGCTGATTCCCCCGCGCGATCATACACCCGGCACGAAGGCTCCCATGATCCTCAAGATCCACGGCGGACCGCACGGAGCCTACGGTAACGTCTGGTTCCGCACCTTTCATGTCCTGTCCGAAGCCGGATTCTTCGTGTTGTACACCAACCCACGCGGCTCCACGGGTTACGGCCATGCCTTCACTTACGCCACCCGCGAAAAATGGGGGCTCATGGACTCCGAAGACTACCTCAAAGGCGTGGACGCGGCCATTGCAGCCAATCCTGATATCGACGGAGATCGCGTCGGCGTTTCCGGTGGCTCCTACGGCGGATTCATGACCGCGTGGCTGACGTCCACCACAGACCGATTCGCAGCGGCCAACCCGTCCCGCATGATCGTCAATTGGGAAAGCTGGTACGGAACCTCAGACGTTCCGCAACTCACCGAGTGGGAATTCGACGGGAAACCCTGGGAAATCCGGGACGTCTACCGCGAACTCAGTCCCCTCAGCTACGTCGAAAACGTCGTCGCCCCCACGCTCATCATTCACAGCGAAAACGACTACCGCACCCCCATCCCCGACGCCGAACAATGGTACATCTCCCTCAAAAAACGCCACGTCCCCGTCGAAATGGTCCGCTACCCCCGCTCCTCCCACGGCCTCTCCCGAGGCGGCGAACCCTGGCTCCTAGTCGATCGTCTCCAACGAATCAAAACCTGGTTCCAACACTGGCTCATCGAAGAAGAGCTGACGCACCAAGAAGCGAAGGAACGATACGGCGAGAACTAAACCGCGAAGAACTTTAACGCAGAGGCGCGGAGGTGAAGTGTGTGGTATCCGTGTTCGTCTGACGTAGTCCACGTCTTCAGCGTGGCGGTTTTAATACCCTTATATAATTGCTTAGTGGTTGCATGCGGGGTTTTGGGGAAACAATAGGGTAGGATTTGTAACCACTTTATTAATAGTGGGTTAGGAACTCTAACTGTTTACAGATGGGGCGTAGTAATTGCTGGTGGGTTTGAGATTCCGGCTCACCAGGAGCTTCGCCCTCCCATGGACTACCTCCCCCGTTAGAAATCGCAGTTTTCGGTTTCTTCCTCTGCGCCTCTGCGTTAAGAAATGCAGTTTTCAGTTTCTACAGCCGATACACCCGCTCGGCGGTGTCGTAGAACATTTCGGATTGATCGTGCTCGTTGAAGGGGGCGGCTATCTTCTTGAGGGCGTTCCAGAGGACGTGGTAGGAGATGGATCGGCGGTCGACGGGGAAGTTGCTTTCGAACATGCAGCGTTCGGGTCCGAAACTCTCGATGGCGTGATGATAGTACCGTGCTTGTTGCTGAACGAAGTCACCGGAGAATGCGGGTTGAGCATGAGTGTTCCACTTGAAACCGTTGTCCGGCATGGCCAATCCCCCCAATTTGGCGATGACATTCGGGCATTCTGCGATGGCTTCGATGTCCTCCACCCATTTCTCCCAGATCTCTTCTCGTTTGCCGTCATAGACGCCCACGCCGAGCGGAGTTCCAAAATGATCCAGCACCATGGTCGTGCCGGGCACAGCCTCAGCCAGATCCCTGAACGCCTCATTTTGATGATGATAATGCCACGTATCGAAGGTATAGCCCCGCTCCCCGAGTCGCGCGACACCAGCGCGGTAGTCTTCCATCGCATATAACCCCTCCGGCGCACGTCCGGGTATAGATAGATGCTCAGGATAGGGGTCTCGCGCCCCGGCATGTCGAATTCCGCGAAACAACCCCTTTGCCGCCGCTTCGTGGGCATCCAACACTTCATCGAGGTCAGGACCGCGTAAATCGGCCCGGGATACGATGGCAGCGATTTCAGCCCCTTTTCCGTCCCGGGACTCGGCCGCGATCGCTTCTACAAACTCCGTTTCCCCGATGCATTTCAGGTGTTCGGGCCCGGTTTCGCGATAACTCGCGCCGCACTCCAGAAACACCGTTTTTACGATGTTATGGCCCGAATCTGTGTCGGCACGCAGGTGCTCCAGCACATAGGTTGAGTTGGGTCGTTGCCAGAGATGGTGGTGCGGGTCGATGATGGGCCGGTCCGGATCAACGACCTCTTCCTGAACCGACGCGAGCCATTCTTCGCTACCGGGTACGATTTCAGCCATGTTTACCCCCGTTTTTCGACAATATTGGACTATTTTTGCTGGTTAATCTGGATTCAGAGTTTGTACTTTCCACTATTTCGTGCTATTTTCGAGTTTGCCGTTCGTGTGAGTATATCGCCATTCAACTCAAAATTAAAGGAAATTTGGACATGTCAAGATCAAGTTGGTTTCGAAGAGGGTTTGTCGGCCTATCGGCTGTTGCGGGTGTATTCGTCTCTGGGTTCTATGCGGGACAGAAGAGTGACGCGGTACGCGTGGATACACCTCGTATTCCACCGGTCAAGAAAGCCGAGTGGACCGATGCTCAGCGCGAGTTACTCGAAGGTTTCGAATCCCGGGGACGCCTATGGAATGTTTTTACCACGATGGCGAATCATCCGGATCTCGCGCGGGACTGGCTGGTGTTCGGGGGGCATATACTGAGCCGAAACACACTGCCTCCGAAGGATCGCGAAACACTTATTCTGCGGATCGGCTGGTTGTGTCAGGCGGAATACGAATGGGGACAGCACGTGGTCATCGGGAAACGGGATGGGCTCACGGATGAAGACATAGAACGAATTATCGAAGGCCCAACGGCGAAAGGACTCTCCGACAACAGCCGCCTCTTACTCCAGGCGACCGACGAATTGCACAAAGATGCCTTCGTCAGCGATGCCACCTGGAACGCGCTCGCTGAAATCTACAACACAAAACAATTGATGGATCTCGTGTTCACCGTCGGGGAATATAACCTCGTATCCATGGCCCTCAACAGCTTTGGAGTGCAGTTGGACGAGGGTTTGAAGGGTTTTCCGGAGTAATTGGAAAGAGTGTCAGTAATAGGTTGGGCGGCTTCTTCAGATTGAAGAAGCCGCCCTTGTCCATTTTCGGAATGCTAACTAGGGACGCGTGTCATAGGGTTCTGAGGACGACGTTGGTTGCGGAGCGTCGGTAAACAGTTCAGGAACTTCCTGGAACACGTTCGAGGCATCCAAAATTCTGATGGTGACCTCGGGGAGCGAACCGGACGAGTGCCCACGCAGTCGCTTCACCTGGAGCACTTCAAATGCCACGATTCCCAGATTGGCACCTTTGAGGCTACCGTCCAACGGATCGTAGTTGATGCTAATGTCGCTGTCGTAGACGACGGCACAGATGGTCTGGCCTTCAAGCATCTTGAGGCCCGTCGCACGAAGCGGCGTCACACCGGGGATCTTGTCGAGCAACGATTCACGATCCCCGTTGCTGTCGTAGGACCCCAGTCCCGGTCCTGCCATCCGGAAATTACGGGCGCCGTCACTGGTTGGACCCGCTGCATCCCATGAAGATGGAATCTGTGTCAGCGCGAAGAAGCCTTCATCACCAACTGTGCCGGAGTGCAACTTGATGGTCTCACCGACATGCTCGGCGAAGTATTTCAGTACGTCGCGCACACCAATTTCGGCGAATTGATCATTCACGTCGACATCGGAGAAGTAGTTCGGCGGCAAACCATTGTCGATAGCATCTTCGTCAATCAACAGCAGTGTGCAGCCGCCGCATACCGCTGACAGGGTGAAACTGTCGGTTGAGGCGTTTCCACAGTCATCGGTCGCGATGATGTCGAAATTGATCGTTCCGCTGACATTGAACGTGACACATACCGTGCCGTCGACAATCGAGATGTTTGCCGCGCCCACGTCGCCGCTGGCTTGGATGCTGATGTCGACATCGGGATCGCAGTCGTCCGTAGCGGTGATGGTGAAGCAGTTTTCGGTGTTACATGCCACGTCTCCACCGGCTGGCGTGTTCAGGATAATCGGAGGTGTAATATCCACTACCGTGATGGTCTGAACGCAGCTGCTCGCGTTACCGCAGGTGTCTGTCGCCGTCCACGTGCGCGTGATAGTCAATTCTGCCGGACAACCGCCCGGTGTCGTTACGTCATCATGCGTAATCGTGAAGGTGTTGCAATCATCCGTTCCGTTTAACACTTTTACCGAAGCGATTGACGCAGTCTCACCGGAATGAATTATTTACGTGAAGGAGAATACGAGTACGACTTCGTCATCGGAGATCATCTCAATCAGCAAGCCGGTCATCCTTAGAGCATCCGAAGGCGCGGTTAGAATTGGAATGCCCTAATTCCAATTCCAACAACGCTTCGTTTGACTCGTTCAGCCCCTAACCATTAGACTTCCCGGATATTTGTTCTAACCTTTTGGAAGCTGTATGTCTGCTAGAAATCCCGTTATCGGCGTGGTTGTATTTTGTGTTGCCATGTCCACATTACTTTTGCAACTGGTCCAGACGCGCATTTTTGGCGTCGTGTACTGGAACCATCTTGTTTATCTCATCGTGTCGATCGCGTTGCTGGGTTTTGGCATCAGTGGCACGTGGCTGGCATTTGGCAAGGACACCTGGCTGGCGCGCACGCTCACGATGCACAAGGCGGCGTGGGGATATCTGATTTCGGCCCTGATTTCCACGCTGATTTTGCCGCGAATGGGCATCAATCTCTCGGAATTCTTTGAAGGGACCTCGCAGATTCGATTGCTTATTACGTATGCCGTCGCGGTGTTGCCGTATTTTTTTGGTGGCTGGATTCTGGCATCCATTTTCCGAGACTACACGAAGTCGATTCATTTTCTGTATTTTTTGGATTTGGTCGGTGCGGGATTGGGCTGCCTGCTGTACGTACTACTGATGCAACCGTTGGGGGCCATCAATTTGGTGCTCTTAAGCGTGGGATTGGTCTTTATTCCGATAGCCGGGTCTGCGATATCCAGTCGTCAGTTCGCGGGCATCGGGTTCATCGGTGTATTGGTCGCGCTGGCCGGCCTAAGTAGCCACGAGAGCGAGATCAGTCAATCCATCGTTCCCGAAAAAGACAAGGCGTTCAATCATAACTGGGCGAATCTCGAAGACGGTGACGAGGCGATTATCGAATACAGTGAGTGGAACACGATTTCGCGCATTGATATTGTGACGACGAAAAACAACCCCGCCGAGCATCGTATCTATATAGACGGGGATGCCTGGACGGGTGTCATCACACGAGAAGACGAGGAGTTTCCTCCCTACGTTGCGAATGACGAATATATGCTGAACAATACGATGCCTTATGTGTTGCACAGGGACATGGACAATGTGTTGATCATCGGTGCGGGAGGCGGCTCGGATGTTCGCAATGCGTTGCGTGCCAATGCGCAACACATCGACGCGGTAGAGATTAACCCGACGACCTATCATGTCGGGCTCGATGAACTGGCCGAGGCGAACCAGGGCATCTATCATCTCCCGCAGGTGTCGCTGTATAACGAAGAAGGACGCAGCTTCATTCGGCGCAGTCCCATCTTCTATGACACGATCATGTTGCACGGAATCGACACCTTCGCCGCGCTGAACGCCGGTGCGTATGTGCTCTCGGAGAATTATCTGTACACCGTCGAGGCGTTCAAGGATTACATCTCTCACCTGACGCCGGGAGGCTCCTTGTGTGTGACGCGGTGGATGCATCCTGCGGAAGGTCCGCGCTTGTTTGCCGTAGCCTTGGAAGCGTTGTATGAACTCGGCATCGAAGATCCTGAATCATGTATCGTCGCCGCGTCGGACGACTGGATGACGGTGCTGGTGCGCAACACGCCGTTCTCGGAAGACGAGCTCAAGCAATTGCGTACGGAAGCGATTCAGTCCAACGGAAAAATAGCCTTCCCGCCTGAATCGGATGCGCAGGGAACGGAACTGGTCATCAAGGATTACGCGGAAAATCGTCTGGCGAACACCCAGGACGCGTTTCTGCGCGACTACATCTACGACATCGCGCCGGTCTACGACAACAGTCCCTTTTTCTTTCATTATGAACGGCTGCGCTACATGCTCAACATTCTCGAAGAGGACGGGCCGGGCAATCTCATTCGCGGACACTGGTCGGGCATGGCGTTGTATGTACTGCTTTTTCTGACCCTCTTTGTCGTGGTGGTATTCATGGTCCTGCCGTTGCGCGCGCACACGTCTCATTCACTCACGGGACATCGGCGCTGGCTGCTGTATTTCGCGTGTCTCGGCGCGGGGTATATGTTTATGGAGATCACGCTGATGCAACGCTTCGGGCTGTTGCTCGGTCATCCTGCGCGTTCGCTGGCTCTTGTGTTGGGCACCTTGCTCATCGCTAGTGGTGTGGGTAGTGCCTTGACCGGAAAATACAACCTCTCCCCCGCGCGAATGCTCCCCCTGCTCTTTGCGCTCATCGTGTTGTCTGCGGTGGCCTATCCGGCGATCATCCAGTGGGCCTTACCCATGAGCCTGTTCGCACGTGGACTCATCACCATCGTCCTGATTGCGCCGCTGGGACTGCTGATGGGCGTGCCGTTTCCCTCCGGCATGATACGCGTATCGGAAAGTGATGAACGCGCCGTCCCCTGGATGTGGGGCGTGAACGGCGGGTCTTCTGTGCTCGGTTCCATCGTCGCCATCCTGCTCGCCATCAACTTCGGCTTCACCCAGGTCCTCCTGCTCGCGGGATTCATCTACCTGGGTGCCGCATATCTATTCCGAACAGCGGAGTAATCGTGCTTCCATAAAAAAACACCCACGAGTGTGTGCATCGTGAGTGTGGAATTTTCTGGTGGTGCTTCGAGCGGAGTATGGAAGGCATCCCTGCGTGAGCGCGTCTCTAGTTCGCGGCAATTACAGAGGAGGCGATATTGATTATTCCCTTGACCGCGATACCCAGCGCCACAAGCGAGAGAAGCATTCCAGCCACGATGAGCGACGTCATCACGGCGTATTCGACTGTTTCCAAACCTTCCTCATTACGAATAAAAGTGCGGATTGAATGTCTCATGTTATCCCCTCATACTCATATATGGTCGTGTCTTAATGCCATACCCTAGACAAAAAGTATGACATAGATTAGCTAATATGTCAACTAATTACCAGGTGCTTGAAAACTATGGTGGGCCGTGCAGGGTTGAAATATGCCACTTCCAGAGTAGCGTGCGTTATGCTGGCTCAGCGAAGGATTGCGAAATAAAGTACATAGAACCAACTGAATATTCCGTGGAAGATAGCCCACAAAATCGACTGATTGGCATTGTACGAAAGGATCATCGCCAGCGCGGAACCCATCGTTATTCCCGAACGGGTGATTTCCGTTGTTGCGCTGTGTCTTTTGGCCATTCCAGTTCTCCTTGTTCGCTCGGTTGTGAGCGCATAGGTGTTGACCCTGGATAAGTTTCGTCCCGTTGTCATTATGGGGCATACGACAAGGCGAAATTACCAACTCTGTGAATAATACAACGGCGCGCGTGCTTTTATTCACAACAGGCTCTCGATTGCGCCATTTTGCACAAAAAAAGGGTACTCACGAATAAATCGTGAGTACCCTGTAATTTATGGTGGGCCGTGCAGGGGTCGAACCTGCGACCTTCGGATTAAGAGTCCACTGCTCTACCAACTGAGCTAACGGCCCGCAAAAATCAACGTATAGACGAAAAAATGGAGCGGGAGACGGGATTTGAACCCGCGACACCGACCTTGGCAAGGTCGTACTCTACCACTGAGCTACTCCCGCTCGATAAGTGGCGCATATAGTAGCAAATGAGGCCGGAGAGTGTCAAACCGAGGGTGGCATTTGGGGTCTAACCGATTTTGTCCACAGATGACGTAGATAGTTCGTTGGCTGGTGTTGTTGTGTCGCTCATTTCACGTCTCATTCGAAGGTGAAACCGATTTCGAGGGGAGTATCGTCTTCTACGGTTACTGAAACCTGCGCGAGGCCACTTTTGATGCTCGTAAAAGGATCGGTCCTTTTATCGTATAAAGTAGAGGTAGCTACGGCGATGTATTGCCCTGGTTCTACCAAACTCACCGTTGCAATTCCCTTCCTTGTATCTGAAGAGTACAAGGCCTGGTCTTTAAGCGCAATGAATTCCTCTCGGGATGTAATCTGGTCCGGAATCTGAGCGGTTGTGGGTAATAGGAAACAGTTCAGAATTTGCCAGTCTCCATGTGTGAAACATTCAATCTCAGCACCGTACATCAACACGTCCACATGATGGGTCTGATTCGGGAGCAATTCTACTGTCATCGATTTATCGTTGGGTTCCTGTTTCACTCTAATCTTCACCGATCCCGCAGGCAAATCTGGAAAATGGTAGACGTCGTCATTCCTGCCTGTCGAACGCCGAGAGTCGTAGAAAACACCATCCTGATATTGTATGTAAATGCCGTGATACGCCATATCGTCGGCGGGCGCCCAGTGGACGCGCACTTCAAGT
>JAYGCN010000105.1:0-12549 GCA_046583315.1 Candidatus Hydrogenedentota bacterium | reverse complement strand
ATATTTACCGGGCGACCCCTTTTGGGTGTTACTTCCGCAGACATTATTGAAGCCTCAACATTATATTACTGACCAGTCAGTTACATAATGTAGCTTATTCTACGCTGAAAGTCAATATACTTTGAATAAATACCTTATTCGCTAATGTTTATAGTATAAAATTACAGAATGATTTTACCACGCGGACCTCAAAAGGAGCTTGAGTATGTCTAAATTTCGAGTGATTACAGTACTGGCTATGATGGTGATCGGGATTTTCCTCGGGGGCATGTTGCCGATGCAGGGCGGACCCGTTGCCGCTCAGGAGGCGGATGCTGCGAAGGATGAGTCATTTTCGATGTTGAATGCGCTTTGGTTCAAGGAGGATGGCGGGGCGGAAAAGTATGCGGAGTATATTGCGGCGGCGAGTCCGTTTGTAGTGAAACATGGCGGGACCGCGGGTGAGTCGTATGTGCCGACGCAGGCGATGATTGGGGAATTCGACGCGGACCTGGTATTTTTTGTGGATTGGCCGAATGAAAAAGCGTTCCTGGGTTTGATTCAGGATCCCGGCTATCAGGAAATTAGTCACTTTCGTGGTGAGGCGATCACGGATTCGTTTCTGATTCGGTGCAAGAAGCAGTAAGGGCTTGTTCTTTCTCTTTGGAAAAAGAGAAAGAACCAAAGAGAAATCGAAGGATACTACGTATCCTCATTTAGTGAGGTTGGTTGAGAGGCTTCGCTGTTTCGGCCTCGGCACTGGTTTTTCTTCGCCGTCAGAATTCACCGGGATGTGATACATGACGTATTCGGAGAGGGCGGTGATGGTGAGGGAGGGGTTTACGCCGAGGTTGGCGGGCACGATGGAGCCGTCGGCGATGTAGAGGTTGTCGTAGCCGAAGACGCGGCCTTTGTGATCGCATACACCGTCTTCGGGTGTGCGACCCATGGTGGCGCCGCCGAGGATGTGCGCGGTGGAGCAGGTGTTGCCGATGACTTCGAGGGTGAGGCTGTGTGGGGTGCCGTTCATTTTGTCAGCGAGTTTTTCAGTGATTTCGTTGGCGAGTGGCATGTATTTAGGCACGTCCTGGCCGGGGGTGAGTTCGGTGTCGAGTTGACGTCCCCAGAGTTTATTTTTGAGGCGCAATCTGAGGTGGCTGGTGAGGGGCTGCATGACAAGTACGATACTGGTTTTGCGTGACCAGCCGAAGGGGGCAAAGGTCTTTAGGAAGGTGAGAGGATGTTTGGTGATGTTGCCGAGCAGTCGCAGCCAACGCGGCCAGGGTTTTCCGGCTCCGGTGAGCAGTGTCATGAGGCCTATCATGGAGTCAGCACCACTGCCGTAGCGCACCATTTCGATGTGCGTGTTGTCGTCGGGGTGCACGCCGGAAGTGATGGCGATGCCGCGACCGTAGTCGACTGTTTTGTCTTTGGCGGTGACGGAGAGGATAGCTTCGTTGTTGGTGCGGACGTAATCGCCGAGTCGGTCGGTGATGTCGGGCAGGCTGCCGTTTTCTTTGCATCTGGCGAGCAGGTTTACGGTGCCGAGAACGCTTGCGGAGACGACGACGCCTTTTGCGCGGAGTGTGCGCTTGGGTTTGTTGAAGAGTTTGGTGGATTGCTCCGTGAAGACTTCGTAGCCGCCGCCTTCGAGGGGTTTGATGTCGGTGACGCGTGTCTCGGGAATGATTTCAGTGCCTCGATTTTCGGCGAGGTGCAGGTAGTTTTTGTCGAGGGTATTTTTCGCGTTGTAGCGGCACCCTATCATGCAGGCGCCACATTCGATGCATCCGGTGCGCTCGGGGCCTTCTCCGCCAAAGTAGGGGTCTTCGGCATCTTTTCCACTCTCGCCGAAGTAAACGCCTACGGTGTGTTTTTTGAAGGTATCGCCACAGCCCATGTCATCATCCACAAGTTCGCGCAGGGCTTCGTCGGAAGGGTAAATATTTTTCGCGACCGTGGCGCCGAGCATGAATTTGGCGAGATCGTAGAAGGGTGCAAGTTTTTGTTCCCACGAATCGTCGTCGGGCCAGCGCTCGTCTTCGAAAGCTTTGCTGGGCGGCACGAGTAGCGTATTCGCGTAAACGAGACTGCCCCCTCCCACTCCGGCGCCATGAAAGATGAGAACGTCTTTGAGCCAGGTCATCTGGAAGAATCCGTGGAGTTTGAACTTGGGCATCCAGAGGTGTTTGTGGGTCTGCCAGGTGGTTTTGGGAAAATCTTCGGCGTTGAAACGTTTACCCATTTCGAGCACAGCGACGGTATACCCTTTTTCGGAGAGGCGTAATGCGGAGACGGAGCCTCCGAAACCTGAACCGATCACGATATAGTCGTAGTCATAATCCATAGAGAGTGCCAGCGCGTACTATTCGGCGATGAGTTCATCGCCCATGTCGTAAAGTTCTTCAAGCGAACGACCTCGAGCTTTTTTGATACGTGCGAGACGTTTTGCGTATTGCGACTGAGCGAAGGCAATGACTTCGTCGTAGCTGTAGTCGAAGGGCAATTCGCCGATGATGGCTTCGGTTTCTCCGATTGATTTTTGGAAGTAGGCAAAACAGTCTTCCATCACTTCGGGGATGATGTCGAAGAGATCGGGATGTTCAGCAACCATACGCGAACACAACCACACGCCGTAGGCGATATGTCGGGATTCGTCGAGCTGAATGTTACGAATGCCGGAGCGTGCACCGGGCAGGATGTTCTCGCTGTCCATGAGCTGGTACCACATGAAATATCCGGTCTCGGCCAGGATACCTTCGATGGACATGTTGTACATGGCAGAGGCGCGCACGATGTTTTCGGGCGAGGGGTTATGGTTGAGCGCGTCCATGGTGCTGGTGAATTGTTCACCAAAATAATTCATATAGGAGGGTGGATAATTTTCGTGCAGGTTTTGTTTATTCACGCCCCAGGAGGTGATCGCGCGATCAAAGAAGTCGATGTGCTTCGCTTCTTCCCAGAGAAAAGTCGTGAGGAACATTTCTTCTTCGAGGTGTCCCCCGTCTGCGACGGCTTTGATGAGGGGCAACAAATCGAGCGTGACTGCTTCTTCGCCGCTGATGAACTGTGACGCCAGGGTCAGGATGTATTCCTGTTGTTTGTCGTTGAGGCCGTCCCAATCTTTTTTGTCTTGGGAAAAATCGATGTCGGCGGGATTCCAGATGCCGAGTTTTTTGGCCTTTTCCCAAAGTTTCATCGGGGGAAGATCCCGATTCAGCCCTCGGGTGGTGGTGACGTAGGATTCGCGGGTTTTGGTGGTGACGGCCATGATGTTCTCCTTAGTGCGTTGATAGTGGCTCGATTAAAATTCCGTTAAAGACGATGTCGATTATGGTATTTGACTGTTCAACTGCAGAAATTGAGCTATGGGTAAAGTAGTTCGCGAAGATGGTTCCGTAGAGAGTGTCTGAAAGTACAGCGATGAACTTTTCCGGATCGCAGGATCGCGCGCGGCCTTGTTGAATGAGCAGTTCGATGCTTCGATGCCAGCGCGGCAGTGTTGTGTCGCGATGGATAAAGTAGGTGTGCTGATCACGATCCTTGAAAGTTGATCGTTCTTCGATGAGCAGTTCGACGAAATGCGGATTGGCCTCTGCGAATTCGAGGTAGGACCGGACAACGGCGATCATTTCTTCGAGGGGATCTTCGTGTTGATCGGCTGCTTCGAGTACGGCAGTCTTCATGCGGAGTGCTTCGGCATCGACGGTTTCGAAGAACAGTTTTTCTTTGGAGCCGAAATAGTGGTATATGGTGCCTTTGGTGATGCCGATGTCTTGCGCGATAAGATTCACGTCCGTTTGTGCGTAGCCGTATTTTCCGAAACACTGTGCGGCCGCACGCAGGATTTCACGCTTCTTTGCCTCAAAGCGGACAGCATCTTTGGGGCGGCCCCGGCGAGCTTTTTTCGTGATGGTAAGGGACAACTCAGCGTCTCCATTTAGCTAACTCATGAGTGAAGTAAACATACGTCAAATTTGTAGAGCTGTCAATATGTTTTTAAGTTGTTGAAACTAAAAGACTTATCTAAATATCAAAGGTGCTGTGCCAGCCCATTTTGGCCAGTTCTTCCTTATTGGCGTTGGCATACCCTTTGTCGAATCCCTGCATCATCTGTTTATAGGGAAGGTCTATGTAGGCGCCGTGGTACGCGACGTATTCCATGTGGGGATCGCCGGTCATCGTCGTATTTTCCTGCAACGCATCGGATTGACCGTCGAATTCTACGAGGCGAAATTGTCTTTTGGCCACGAGTTCGGGTGAAAGACTGGCGTCGAGCTGATACCAGTGGCCTTCAAGGTGCACACCGGCGAGACCGTGGTTGTACATGATATCGGTACCGAGCATTTCGACGACGCGCGGCGAAATGGACATGTCTTTCATGTTGCACAGAATGATGACGGAGGGAATGCCTGCTGCACGACAGAGTGCTGCCACTAGCAATGATTTACGCACGCAAAAACCGCGACCATCGCCTAGGGTAAATGAGGCTTTGAATTCGTTGGGGGTGTTTCGGATGGTGAATTCGTATTCGACGTTGTCGCGCACGTAGTTAAACAGGATGACCGCTTTTTCTGCGGGTGTCTGATCGGCGGTTGTAAGGCGTTGTACGACTTCCACTATCTCGGGCGCGTCACTGTCGATAAATTGGCTTCGGGCGAGACAGGTTTCGGGGTCTGGGTACTGCAGCATCATGGAGCTCCTCATTATTCTTGAACGAACTGCCTATTATGACAAGTTCGGGGTTCCGGTGACAAATGACACTTGACTGACTGGGGTGGATGGGCGATACTCGATAGTTGGATGGAATGCATCGAAAGGGATTGGCTGATGAACACTACACCACACATAAAAACGGAGCTAAATCGTAGAACGTTCCTGGCTTCTACGGCGGCGCTTGGTGCCGCGACACTTTTAACCTCGGCGGATGTCGAGGCGAAAACGACGCGCGCCGTGCAATCGATCGGCATCAAGGCGAGTCTGGCGGCGTATTCGTTTCGCAATGTGTTGCCGCATGATGGTCAACCGGGGAAGATTACGCTGCATGACTGGTTTGAGTGGGTGGCCGATCAGGGGCTGGGTGCTGTGGAGCCGACGTCGTATTATTTTTCGTCTGAGGATACGGCGTATTTGAACTCGATGAAGGCCAAGGCGTTCAGATTGGGTCTGGACATCTCGGGCACGGCGATTCGTAATGATTTTTGCCACCTGAATGAGGCGGTACGTCGTGAGTCAATCGATCATGTGAAGAAGTGGTGTGATCATTCGATGCGGATCGGTGCGCCGGTGATTCGAATTTTCGCGGGCAATAAACATGCGAAGGTGGATGATGCCCAGGCCTTGACGTGGTCTATCGAGTGCATGAAGGAATGCTGTGATTATGCCGGGGAACGGGGCGTGTTTTTGGCGATCGAGAATCACGGATATCTGACGGGAACGTCGGTTGAGTTGATGAAAATCGTGGATGGGGTGGATCATGAATGGCTGGGAGTGAATCTGGATACGGGAAACTTTTCCCAAGACCCCTATGGCAACATCGAGCGCATGGTCCCCCACGCCGTGAATGTTCAGCTTAAAGTGGAAGTCATGAAACCCGATGGCAAGGGTCGTGAGGAAGCGGATATTGATCGTGTTGTGCGGATTCTTCGGGACGGCGGGTATCGCGGGTATATCGCGCTGGAATATGAGAGTGCGCCTGACCCCTACGAAGCGGTGCCGAAGTATTTGGCGAAATTACAGAGTGCGATTGAGAAGGCGGCGGAATGAACGGATACAGTTTCAAGATTGCATCAATGATTCTGTGTTTTTTTGGATTCGTGACGGCAGGATTTGCGCAGGACGAATCGGATGATTCGCTGGAGCGGGATTACGCGGGTGAGCTTCCACGGATTGCGCCCACCGAGCCTGGCGACACGCTGGATGACTTCCAAATCGTGCCGGGATTCAAGATGGAATTGGTGGCAGCAGAACCGCTGGTGCATGATCCGATTGCGATGGCTTTTGATGAGAAAGGGCGCATGTTCGTAGTGGAAATGCGCGGGTATTCGGAACGGCGTGATGAGAATATCGGCGCAATTCGTCTGCTGGAAGATACGGATGGCGATGGGGTATATGACACGAGTGATGTGTACGTGGATGGACTGGCGTGGCCAACAGCGGTGGCGTGTTATGACGGCGGAGTGTATGCGGCCGTACCGCCGGACATCTGGTATTTCAAGGATACCGATGGTGACAACCGCGCCGACATCCTGGAGAAGGTATACACGGGCTTCGGACTCGGAAATGTGCAGGGCTTGCTGAATTCGTTCAATTGGGGCATGGACAATCGCATTCATGGCGCGACGAGTTCTTCGGGCGGCACGATTACGCGGGTGGATGTGCCTGATACAAAACCGGTGGCGGTGGGCGGTCGCGATTTTTCCTTCGACCCGACGACACGTGATTTTCGAGCGACGAGTGGAGGCGGACAACACGGCTTGACCTTTGATCTGGAAGGCAACAAACTCATTTGCCACAACAGTGATCACTTGATGATGGTTATGTATCGGGATCGCTATATTGCGCGCAATCCCTATCTGGCGGCACCGCGTGCCCGGATGAGTATTGCCGTGGATGGACCGCAGGCGGATGTTTTCCGGACGAGTCCTGTGGAGCCGTGGCGTATTGTGCGGACTCGACTACGGGTGAAGGGTATTGTACCCGGACCTGTTGAAGGGGGTGGTACGGCCTCGGGGTATTTCACGAGTGCGACGGGGATTACGGTGTACAAAGGTGATGCGTGGCCGGAGGAATATCGGGGCCAGGTGTTCGTTGCGGATGTCGGGAGCAACCTGATTCATCGAAAACGGATCGTTCCGGACGGAATCGAATTCAAGGGTGAACGGATTGATGAGAAGAAGGAATTTATCACGTCGACGGATAATTGGTTCCGACCGGTACAGTTCGCGAATGGGCCGGATGGCGCGTTGTATGTGGCGGACATGTATCGAGAGGTGATTGAACACCCGGCGAGTCTGCCGCCGCTGATCAAGAAACACATCGACTTGAATGCGGGCTTTGATCGGGGACGAATCTATCGTATCGTACCGGAAGATTTTGAACAGCCTAAGGTTCCGGATTTGGCAAAAGCAACCGATTCCGAGTTGGCGACGTATCTGATTCATCCGAACGCGTGGCATCATGACACGGCGGCGCGATTGCTGCATGAACGTTCGAAAGTGGGTGTTGAGATTGAGGCACCTAAGGAGATTTCTTCGAAAAATGCGCGGGTGCGTGTGTTGCAGGCCTTATCGAATCACGGAGCAATTACTGCAGAACAACTGGTCGCGGCGCTGAACGATGAGCGTGCGTTGGTGCGTGAACATGCGCTGCGACTTTCGGAACCGTTGCTGCCCTCATCGGCCCCACTTCGAAAACGTGTGTTGGAAATGGCGGACGACGCGTCCGTGCGGGTGCGGTATCAGTTGGCCTTTACGCTGGGCGAGCATCCCGACGCGCAAAATCCTCCGGACGCGTTTCTTGCCTTGATTGCATCGGATGGCGATGATGCCTGGATGCGTTTGGCGTTGTTGAGTTCGTTGACGGGTGGCGCGGGTGACGTGCTCGCAACGATGTTACGGGAGGGCTCTGCTGGCGATGATCGCGCGACTCGAGATTTTCTGGGACAATTGGCGAATCTGGTGGGTACGGGTGCGCGGGCGGACGAAATTCGGGTGGTTGTAGATGCCGTCGAAGAAGTGGCCGGGCAGCAAAAACGCGTCGTGCAATCCGTGGTACGTCAGCTGCTGAGTGGTTTGGATAAAGTTCCCTCCAACGCGGAGACACGTGCTGTGTTCGCTGAGTCCACGGTTGTGGGTGAGATTGTGGAGCAGCACCTCAAGACCATGGCTGATATTTTGCAGGATGAGTCGAAGAAACCGGTTGACTATGTCTACGCGCTTTCGGCGCTGGGCCTTGCGGATTACGACATGGTCGGCCCCCTCTTCTTTGAACCGTTGGGCACGAGCGCCCATTTGGAGGTGCGATTGGCGGCGCTGGGCGCGTTGCGTGGGTATGATGATGATGAGATTGCCGGGGAAATTCTGGGCCGGTGGTCTTCGTTCACCACACCTGTGCGTCGCGAGGCGTTGGAGGTGTTGTTTTCGCGGGCCAACTGGATCGGGACGGTACTGAACGCGATTGAGGAGGATGAATTCGCGAGATCGAACATCGTTTCGACGCGTGTGGAACAGTTGCGAAGTCATTCTGATGCGACGATTCGTGAACGGACGGCGAAACTGTTTGCGCAACCCTCGCCGGAGTATCTGGAGAATATGATTGCTGCGTTTCGACCCGCGTTGACCATGCAAGGTGACCCGACGAAGGGTAAGGCGATTTTTGAAGAGCGGTGTTCGAGTTGCCATCAGTTTGCTGGGATTGGTTTTCAGTTGGGGCCGGACCTGACGACAATGGTTGAGCGGGGTGCGGAGACGATTTTGGTGAATATGATTGACCCGAACCGGGAAATCAATCCGCAGTATGTGAACTTTACCGTGGAAACGACGGACGGTCAGATTTTGTCGGGACTGCTGGATTCGGAGACGTCGACGAGTGTGACCTTGAAGCGCGCGGGTGGTCTGGAAGACACACTGCTACGCCTCAACATACGCGAGATGTTCAGCAGTGACCTTTCGATTATGCCGGAGAACCTGGAAGAGGGTCTGGGCAATCAGGGCGTGGCTGATTTGATTGCATTTTTGATGAAAACGGACTGAGTCGGGAGCAAAACAGTGAGTGATAAATCGATAACGCGTAGACGATTCAATATTGGAGTAGCCGCAGCGGTTGGGGCGGCGATGCTCGGCGGACGTCGTGCTGATGCGGCACCGAAAGGGAAATATTTCGACATCCACACGCATCTCGGTCAGGAATGGGGCAATCGCGAGCCGCTGGGTGCGGATGGATTATTGCGCTGGATGGATGAGATGGACATTGCACAGGCGGCGGTGTTGCCGTTGATTTCGCCGGAGTCGTGGGACCATCCGATTAGTACGGATTATGTGCTGAAACATACGAAAGCGCATCGGGATCGCTTGATACCGTTTTGTTCGATCGATCCGCGCACGATTAATTTGGGGAATTACAAGATTAAGCTGGACCTGTTGAAGAAATATCAGGATGCGGGTGCGAAAGGATTTGGCGAACACAAACCGGGTGTTGCGATCGATGATTCGCGTAACATGGAATTGTTCAAGGCCTGTGCGGAAGTGGGATTCCCGGTCCTGTTTCATCTGGACAATTCGCGCAACACGGACAAGCCGGGATTGCCGGGTCTGGAGAACATGTTGCGTCAGATTCCGGACGGCGTATTCATCGGGCACGCGCAGGGCTGGTGGGCCTCCATCAGCGGCGACACGAAACAGGATACCCTGCAAAAGTATCCCGATACGAAAGTTTTCCCAGGCGGCGCGATTGATCGGCTGATGGATAAGTATCCAAACGTCTACGGGGACTTGTCGGCGGGCAGCGGCGCAAATGCCATCTCCCGCGACATCGAGTTTGGCGCGGAATTCGTAAAACGTCGCGCCGACCGTCTGCTCTTCGGCACCGACTACCTCGCACCGGGTCAAGGCGTGCCGCAGTTTGAGTTGTACGGCGAGACGCTGGACCATCTTCCACGCAAGGTGAAGGAGAAAGTATTCCGAGGAAATGCGCGGCGGTTGTTGGGGCTTGGATGATTCTTTAACGCAGAGACGCGATGGGTCAAGAAATTACAGCCGCGCAATTGCCAGTTCGAGATTTGTTCGAGCATTATTTTCAAGCTCTCGAAAGAGTAGATCGTTATCGAAGATCCTTTCACGCGCCAAGAACGAAGATAATATTTCTTTCCGCTTCTTCCGGTATAAAAAATTGGGAACCTATCGATATTCTTTTCGAACAGCGGTTTCAAAGTCCGCGTAGCGGGATTCGTCGCTGCCAAGGATCGCTAAATCGATATCCGTATGATCGCTGGTGCCCGTTGGAGTGGTGTGCATCGTCGCCATTATGAGGTCGTAAACTCTATCGATAAATTCCAGTGCGCATCCGTTGTGTTCCAGAAACAAACGAGCCTCATTAGCACTATCTTCCTCATTTGTGGATGAAAACGGTCGATAGATGACATCGTGGAACCATAACGCCATTTCAATTTCTTCCGGCGATTCTGCGGATTCGCGAACTCGGTCCAGATCTGAAAGTACATTCGTCAGATGTTCAGCGGTGTGATAATGTCGATGTCTTTCGTCGTCCTTACTCAGTATGTTCTCGAAAGAAGAAATATTCTCTCCTAGCGTCAGCTTTTCCATGAGTTTTAGCCACCGTTCCTTGAGCATCATGAAACTCTCGGAGCATCGTCGGGCCGAATTCTTAGTGCTTGCGCAAGATTTTTTCCCGCCAAAATGAGATACAGCCACGTTTTTCGCCAGCTATTTCCTAATAGGACAATGTGAACATGCTAGCCTTTTTCGCGTCTCGCACTATAACCGCTGTATAGAATGGTAAAGGCTTCGGCATCATCAACGAACTTCTTGGCGAGGTCCCGTGCTATGTTGGTTCCCAATTTCAACATCTCAGATACCTCTTCCGATGAGGGTTCTCCTTGCGCCTTTGGAAACACCAATAGGTAGTAGTTAGGGATGCAACCGTTTCGCACGCGGATAACCTCACATGCGTTACCCGTTTCCAACTTCTGCTCGAATACTCGCATTCTAAATCTCCCGTCCCTGACTCGCCGCCCCTTCGTGTCCCGGCGATAAGATAGTCCTTACTTCAAGCCTAGCACGTCTTGCATGTCGTAGAGGCCGGGTTCGGCGTTCCAGGCGTAGTTGGCGGCGATGAGGGCTCCGCGGGCGAAGTTGTCGCGGTTGTGTGCGCGGTGGGTGAGTTCGACGCGTTCGCCTTGGCCGATGAAGGCGACGGTGTGTTCTCCGGCGACGTCTCCGCCACGCAGGGCGTGCATGCCGATTTCTTTTACAGGGCGTTTTCCGACCATGCCTTGGCGGCCGTGTTGGGTGTGGCTGGCGTAGGAGAGATCGAGTCCTTCGGCGACGCGTTCGGCGAGGCGTACGGCGGTGCCGCTGGGGCTGTCGACTTTTTGGTTGTGATGGATTTCGGTTATTTCGGGATTGTAATCGAGACCGAGCACGGCTGCGGCTTCTCCGACGAGCTTGAAGAGCAGATTGACGCCGATGGAGAAGTTGGGCGCGAATACGATGGGGATGTTGTGGGCGAGGATTTCGAGTTCTTTTTTGTCGTCGTCGGAGAGTCCGGTGGTGCCGAGCACGACGGCTTTTCCGGCTTCGGCTGCGGCGCGCACGTTACCCATGCACACGCTGGCGATGGTGAAATCGATGAGCACGTCGGCTTCTTTGAGTGCTTCGGTGGCGGTGACGCTCAGGGCGATTTCGGATGGGTTTCCACTTTCGTGTCCGACGTGAACGACTTCGCCGGCGCGCTCGGGCAGATCGAATGCTCCGCCGATGCCTATGTTTTCGTCTGCGGATGCAAGCTCGAGTATGCGTCGTCCCATGCGGCCCAGGGCCCCGGCCATACAGATGTTCATTACGATCTCCTTCAGAACTTGTTGGTTCGTACTGTTATTCCTGTGGCTATGCAGACTTTCTGAAAAAAAGAGCCGGTAACGATTGAATCATTACCGGCTCATTGGGTCTATCTGTTTGACTTAGGCTTCGCCGGCATCGTCTTCGATATCAAGGATACCCGCGGTGCCACCTACTTCAAGATCCGAGGTGAAATCTTCGATCGCTTCGGACTGAATGGTGACTTGCGTATTCTGGTAGAGGGCGGAACCTGTACCTGCTGGTATGAGGTGACCAATGATCACGTTTTCCTTCAACCCTTTGAGGTAATCCTTCTTACCGGACAGCGCGGCTTCGGTCAGCACACGTGTGGTCTGTTGGAAGGAGGCTGCGGCGATGAAGCTTTCGGTGCTCAAGGCGGACTTGGTGATTCCTTGCAGAATCGGCTGGGCTTCGGCGGGACGTCCGCCTTTTTCCAGCGTTTTCATGTTTTCTTCCTGGAAGCGCATTTTGTCTACTTCCTGGTGTGCGAGGAACGGCGTGTCGCCTGGATCGTCTTTGATTTTTACTTTGCGCAGCATCTGACGCACGATGACTTCGATGTGTTTGTCGTTGGTGCGCACGCCCTGGAGACGATACACCTGTTGTACTTCGTCGAGCAGGTATTTACGCAAGGCATCTTCCCCTTGCACTTCCAGGATGTCTTTCGGAATAACCGGGCCATCGGTGAGCTGCTGACCGGCCGTAATACGGTCACCGCTCTGAACGTTCAAGTGCTTGCCTGGCGGAATGGTGTATTCGCGTTCTTTACCGACTGGCGGAAGCACTTTCACGACGCGTTTGCCTTTGGATATTCCGCCGAGTTCAACGATTCCGTCGATGTGACTGATGATAGCGGGATTCTTGGGTTGACGCGCTTCGAAGAGCTCGGCAACACGCGGGAGACCGCCCGTAATATCTTTGGTCTTGCTAAACTGCCGCGGCGTTTTCGCGAGCAGATCGCCCGCCTTGATCT
>JAYGCN010000104.1:0-8120 GCA_046583315.1 Candidatus Hydrogenedentota bacterium | reverse complement strand
AGGGGAACGGCCTTACCCTTGGCCAAAGCCACTTCCGCTTCTCGTAGCTTCCCAATAATCTGTTCAGAGGTAAATCGTTTTCTAGGCATCTTGCCCTCCTTGTCTGAACCCAATTTCACGACCTTTTACAATAGCAAATATTGGACTCGTTTAGAGGGGTGGGACCAGTTTCCAACGTGACCGCTCAACGATTGTTGCTCCCTGCCACCCGCCGGGCGAGAGCGCCAGTGTGTACAACAACTACACACAAGCGCAACGTTATATTTGAGCAGACCCGAATTCTCGTCAATAATTTCGATTTAGGAAGCTTTCACTATACTATAAGACACCGCGAAACCTTAATAATGTGACTCTTTTTCTTCGATAAACCCTTCTTGGCAACAATTAACTATGAACAAAAGGCATTGAAGTGACCGGGTGAATGAGTTTTCCGTCGTAAAAGCGCTGAATCCCCGCTTGAATGTCCTTAACCGTGGATACCACGAGACTTAGGACAGGTCATTCGAATCGTTTTTTGGCGTATGATGGCCTCCATTGTGGGCGAAAATACCTGTTTTTAGGGCGTTTTGTGGGATATTGTCTGTGGAAGAGATCGTGCTAGCAATTTCATATCATGCGTGATATGTTTCTACAGATTTAGAGTCATGCACATTTAATTTGAAAGTTATCTGAACGGTAACAACTTCCATAAACGAAAAGTTTGAAAAAATGAATTGCCGATGGCGTTAACGCTCAAAGAGTTATTGGAAAAGGACGAATTGGTCCAGGCACCGGGTGCCTATGACGGACTGACCTCGCGCTTGATTGAAGAAGCGGGTTTTTCGGCTGTTTATATGACCGGCTACGGAACGGCGGCCACCTATGGATTGCCGGACGAAGGCCTCATCGGACGCGAGGAGATGTTACACAACGCTACCCGAATCGCGCGTGCCGTGAACATCCCGGTGATCGCGGACGCTGACACGGGATACGGTGACCCTGTCGAAGTGGCGCGTACCGTAGCCACCTACGAAACTGCCGGCGTGCAGGCCATCCAGCTCGAAGATCAGACGTGGCCGAAACGTTGTGGTCACATGGAAGGCAAGACGCTGGTCTCGACGAACGAAATGGTTGAAAAACTCCGCGCTGCGTGTGAGGCGCGGTCAAATGAGGATACGCTCATTGTCGCGCGGACAGATGCGATCGCCGTAGAGGGCTTTGATGCCGCGCTCGAACGGGCGTCCGCCTATGCGAAGGCCGGCGCGGATATTCTTTTTGTTGAGGCGCCGGAAGATCGAGAGCAGCTTCAGGAAATACCTGAAGCCCTTCCTCAGCGGCCTCATCTGGTCAATCTCGCCCCGCGCACGCCTTCGTGTAGTGCAGACGAGCTACAGGCGATGGGATACTCTCTCGCGATTTTCCCGGGCCTGTGTCTTATGGCGCAAGTGGAGGCGAGTCGAGCGGCGCTTCAAACGTTGCGCGAGACGGGCATCCAAGACAACCTGCTGCAATGGACCGAAGAGTTCGAGGCGATCAACGCTTTTCTACGCAGTGGTGCGCTTGCACGTAAAATGATAAACGAAACTGACTGACACGATTAACAGCCCAAGGAGAACAGCATGTCTGACGGACCGATTCAGGGAATACATCACATCACGGGGGCGGTACAATCGCCACAACGCGACTTGAAGTTTTATACGGAGGTTCTTGGCCTTCGACTGATTAAAAAGACCGTCAATCAGGACAATCCCACCGGATGGCACTTCTTCTACGGCGATCATGAGGGAAACGCTGGAACGATCATGACGAACATCATCATCCCGGACGATGTACCCATGCCGCGATGTGTGGACGGTCGCGGAACAATCGATGCCTTAAGTTATTCGGTCTCCCCCAATAGCCTTGATTATTGGCGCGATCGCTTGACGGCGGCGGGATACACCTGCGAGCACAAACCGGAACGTTTTGGCGATCCTGTCTTGCATTTTCGCGACCCAGATGGGCTTTCCTCCGAGTTGATTGGGTGCGCGGACAGTCGCATTCCCGGTTTGAGCGGCGACGTTCCTCCCGAACATCAAATCAGGGGTTTCCACGGCGCAACCCTCATCTCGCGACTGCCTGAACTGACCAAGGAATTCTTTACAACGCTAATGGGATTCCAGGTTGTCGGCGAAGAGGACGGGCGAACTCGGCTGGCTGTCGCCGACGGTGGCCCGGGTCAATTTATCGATCTGCTCGATGTTACAGATGGACTCTGGGGGCGCTTTGGCCTGGGATCGATTCATCACATTTCCTTCACCGTGCCTTCCGTGGAGGTGCTCGAATTGATGTGGAAGCTGTTGAGTGGTTCTGGTTTGATTGTAACCGACGCGAGGGATCGCGGCTGGTTTCACTCGATGTATTTCACAGAGCCGGGCGGAATCAATCTTGAGCTGTCCAACATGCAGCCCGGTTGGACCGTAGACGAGGACATGGATTCGCTGGGCACCATTATCTCGTTGCCCGAACGCCTCGAACCGCAACGGGCCGCCATTGAAGCGGGCCTTCCTGAAATGGAATTCTAATCTTAACAATTGGGACCAACAGTGGCTACTCCATACAAATTCGGATATGAACGAACATCGTTTCCAGTGCGTTTCCAGGAAGCGGCGGGTTTTGCAGATACTTACGGTGGCTCGGGCGGCTACGTATTCTTCGACTTCGATTTGATGAAGCCGGAGGGCAGCACCTCCAATACCGTCATCGTCTTTAGCCATCCCATCGGCGGAGGTGCCTGGCTTCCGATGGTGACTGCGCTGGCCGAAGCCGGGCATCATGTGATTTACTCCAACGGTCGGTATCGCGGAAACGACAGTGCGCTGATCATGGAGAAGTGCGTGATCGATCTTGGCGCGACGATTCGATTTTCAAAAGAAGCGCTCGGCTACGAGAAGGTTATACTGGGTGGATGGAGTGGCGGTGGGTCGCTGTCATTGTTCTATCAACAGCAAGCGGAGAAGCCGACCATCATGTCAACTCCGGCTGGCGATCCCTTGGATCTCTCCAAAGCCAATCTGATTCCTGCAGACGGCATCATGCTGCTCGCTGCGCACATCAGTCGTGCAGGAACATTGACCGAATGGATGGACGCGTCGATTCTGGACGAAGCCGATCCGTCGAAGAGGGATCCAGAACTCAACCTCTACAATCCTGACAATCCGAACCAGCCGCCCTATTCCGACGCATTTCTCGAGCGATATCGTAGTGCGCAGATTGAGCGCAATCGGCGAATTACCGCCTGGGTCAAGAGTAAACTGGTCGAACTTCGCGGAGCTGGTGGGGCGGATATGGAACATTGTTTCACCGTGCAGGGAACCATGGCTGATCCGCGCTGGCTGGATCCCGCGATCGATTCAAATCAGCGAAAAGAAAACTGGTGCTTCTTGGGCGTGCCCGAAACGGTCAACAACGGCCCAGTGGGTCTTGCGCGCTTCTGCACCTTGCGCAGTTGGATGTCGCAGTGGAGCTACGACGATTCCAACGCGGATGGAATCCGATGCGCGCAAGACATCACTATCCCCGTGCTCGTGATCGGAAATCTTGCTGACGATGCCTGCACGCCGAGTCATACGCACCGGCTTTACGAAGCAATCGGGCCTGAAGACAAAGAGATTCACGAAATCGATGGCGCAACCCACTACTACCGCAATCAACCTGAACAACTTGCCGAAGCAATCGGGATCTGTTCACGATGGATGACCGCAAAGAACCTGACCGACATCGCGTAGGGTCGAAAACACACCCCAACTCCCTCGAATTCAAACGTCACGCGAGGATTCTTGCCCGCTTCGGATCGTACAACGCGCCGACATGCCGGGTCGCGGGGTATGTTTCGGTGTACACCTCGATGCTGAACCCTTCGGTGTGTTTCAGATATTCTGTCGGGATGAATCCGTAGGCGATCGTTTTGCCGACCGTGTAGCCGTAGCCCCCGCTGGTCACCACGCCAAGGACTTTGCCATCGCGAAGAATCGTTTCGCCACCACGGAGTAGCAGGGTTTCGTCGCCATCGAGGGTGAAGCAACACATGCGCCGTTCGGGGCCTAGTTCCTTGGCCTTGACGAGCGCCTCGCGTCCGATAAAGTCATCCTTCGTGAGGTCCACGCAGAAGCCCAGTCCCGATTCGTATGGCGTGTAGTCCGGCGTGACTTCGGCACTCCAGTATCGGTAGCCCTTTTCCAGGCGAAGAGATTCGATGGCCCGGTATCCCGCGTTCGCGATGCCGAGATCGTGTCCGATCTCCCACAATAGGGTGTACAATTCCACAGCGTGCTCGGTGGGCAGGTAGAGTTCATAGCCGAGTTCGCCGATGTACGTGACGCGGCTGGCGAGTACAGGAATGGAACCAAGCGTTATTTCGTGGCACTGCCCAAAAGGAAATGCCGCATTCGTCAAATCGTCGTGTGAAACGCATTCCAGCAACCTTCGGGCATTGGGGCCGCACACGTTGAGCATGGCGCGCGAAGACGTACTATCGAGCAGGGTCACCGATCCGTCCGTCGGCAAGTGGTCGTGAATCCATACGAAATCGTGGGTGCCGAAGGCCGTTCCGGTTACGATGAAAAATCGGTCGTCCGCGACGCGTGCGATGGTCAGGTCGCTTTCGACGCCGCCCCGTTCATTGCACAGTTGGGTATAGGTCACACTGCCGACGGGCCGGTCGATGGTGTTGGCGGCAATCCGATTCAGGAACGCGAGCGCACCGGGACCTTCCACTTCAAATTTGCTGAACGAACTTTGATCGATCAATACAACGCCTTCCCGCGCCGCCCGGTGTTCATTGCCGACGTGTTCAAACCAGTTCGGAAGGCCGAAGGAGAGCGTATCCTTCGCCTCGACGCGCTCAGGCGCAAACCAGTTGGGGCGTTCCCATCCGAATTTGCTGCCGAACACGGCCCCCTGTTTTTTAAGGTGGTCATAGAGCGCAGAGCGTTTGATGTTTCGGCCGGTGTCGTGTTCTTCGTAAGGCCATGCGATGGTGTAGTGCTTGGCATACAATTCAAGGCTTCGATCGCGCGTATAATCCGTCCCGTTGTGCGCACCGAAACGGCGGATATCCAGTGGCCAAATATCCAGGCTGGGTTCTCCGTCCACAATCCACTCGGCGATCATACGCCCGGCACCGCCGCCGGAAGCGATTCCGAAAGCGTTGAATCCTGCTGCCACAAAAAAGTTGCGCCGCTCAGGGGCGGGACCGAGGATGCAGTTGCCGTCCGGTGTGAAGGCTTCCGGGCCGTTGACAAGTTTGCGAACCCCCGTCGTTTCGAGGCAGGGAGTTCGTTTTACGGCTGCCCGTGAGATGCACTCGAAGTGGTCGAAGTCTGATTTAAGCAATTCCTGGTTAAAGTCTTTCGGAATGCCCTTGAGCGCCCAAGGGATCGGATTGGGTTCATAACCACCCATCACCAATCCGGCACTTTCCTTTTTATAGTAGAGTAGATTGTCCGGATCACGTACCGTCGGAAGATCCGCAGGCATCCCGGCGATTTCTTCACTGATCAGGTACTGATGCTGGACGGGAATCAGAGGAACATTTACACCCGCCATGCGACCGAGTTCGGCGGCCCACATGCCCGCAGCATTCACAACAACCTCACATGCAACCCGGCCTTTGTTTGTTTCCACGGCGACAACCCGGTCGTCAACGATTTCAAATCCCGTGACGCAGGTTTCTTCGTGGATCTCAGTGGCCCGAGCACGCGCGCCCTTGGCCAGCGCCTGCGTCAATCCACTGGGGTCGGCTTCACCATCGGAAGGCATGAACGCTGCGCCCAATACATCACTGCCATCCATGATGGGGAAGAGATCCTGTGCTTCCTTCGGCGAGATCATGTGCATATCGAGCCCAAAGCTGCGCGCAGTCGTCACACCACGACGAAGCTCGAGCATCCGGGCCTCGGTACAGGCCAATCGAAGGCAGCCGCTTTCTTTCCAACCGGTCGCCTGCCCCGTTTCTTCTTCGAGGCGTTTGTAGAGTTCCACACTGTGACCGAGCATTCGGGTAACACTGCGATTGGATCGGAGCTGGCCTACCAATCCGGCCGCGTGCCAGGTGGAGCCGCTGGTGAGAACGCCTTTCTCGATGAGGATGACGTCGCGCCAACCCAGCTGGGTGAGATGATAGGCAACGCTGCACCCGATGATGCCTCCGCCAATAATGACTACCTGGGCTTCTTCACGCATGTTCAATCCTTGTACTTGGAATAGGCTTTTTCGAGGCGCGCGAATTGTTCATCGCTGTACGCGGCATAGTCAAAATCCAATTGGGAATATATCTCCTGGACTACGCTCCACAAGGTTTCGCGCAGTAGTGATGCGCACCTGAAGGCACGAAATCGATGAATCGTCTGCGGATCCACGTCGCGCCCATAATAGGTTTTCAGGAGATGGTTTTCAAACTTCGACGTTAACTCACAATTCGACGAAAGATTCGCCAAGTCGAAGAGTGCTGAATTCCATCCCGCGTATTCCCAGTCGATTAACCAGATGCGCTCCCCATCGTCGATGAAATTCGCAGGCAGTAGATCGTTGTGGCAAAAGACAGGTTCAATGGCTCCAACCGCTTCTTCGAATTCCACGTTCATCGCGTCCAGCCGATCGAGTTGGTTAGCGACCCTGCTTTCTCCATTCCGCGCCGATTGCAAGTAATTTCGACATACTTGGAATACCCAAAACATGGGCGTGGCCCCATGGAGGTGATTCTTCATTCGGGTATGGCATCCGCGAAGAAGTGCGGCTAGTCGTTCCAGCGTTTCTTCGTTGGCGATGCCCTGCGCGGTCAACGTGCTACCCTCAATGAATCGCATAACCAGTACCCCGGACTCGTGATGCACGATTTCAGGGGCCAGATCGGCTGCATGCGCGGCACGACTCGCTGAGACCTCGTGGGTCCGCAGAATCCCGTGGAGCGGAAGATCGTCCCCAATGCGCACAACATATTTCTCCGCGCCATCGTGAACCACGAAGTTCGTGTTCGTAATCCCTCCGGGAAGAGGTTGCGGCGATACCGGGCCCGACCAAAAGCTCATACGCGCAATCTGATCACTAATGTCCTTGATTCGGTTGTTCTCCACCGCAGACCCCTTTGCAAAGAGCATCGTGTACCGAGCTCTTGAACGCTAATAGCTTCGTACTTGAAGGCCCCACTTACCATCTTTTTTGGTCGCGATGTAAACACCTTCCTGGGTCATGTAATTTTCGCCCTTGGAATTGTGGCGACTAAACGCTATCTTGAAGTGAACCTTATCCGGAAAGACCATCGTGACAGAATGTGAATTCAGGGTGCTTTTTACCCAGTCCTGGTCTTTCTTCATACGCTCGAAGTTCATCGTCCAACGCTCGGGTTCAACGCTTACCCTGCCATTCCGACTCAAGAACAGATGGGGAAAGGTCATGTACTTCTGCATTGCTTCGTTGTCTTCATTGTTGAATTCTTCGAAGAAGCCCTCAATCGATGCCCAGGCCTCGGCTATCTCCACATCCTCGTTGGATTCGGTCGTGGCGAGTGATGGGAGCAGAAATACCGACGTGCTCGCCAACAGTGTACAGAGGATTACCTTTTTCATTGGAATGATCTCCCAGTAGAGCGATGTCTGTGGTCGCAACGCTCTCGTGCGGCGCAAAGAAGCATACTACCACGTCAGAGTCGCGATGATTAAATGCACGTTTCATTGGAAACGAGTTTCCTGAAGCCAGTGGAATGCTATGAGGTACAGTGACCGAAATGTCGAGAATTTGAGCTCGTCATTTTTCACCAATTTCGACAAATTACCGTACGGGCTAATGATGATCGTAGAAGATGGGGGTGAGGGTGTTAAAAATGTCGTCGGGCACTTTTCAGTATGATATTGAACATATCGTATGGTGAAGGTAACACGATTGGCACCTATTTACAATGGAATTTCCGACTCTATGATCCTGTCAAATATATAGAAGAGAACGAATTTGAGCGGGAGGGCGGATCTCCCGTATGGTCAAAAAACTCAGCCTAACTCTTCGTGGCCAGCAGAGCTACAGTTCATACACAATAACAGTCTTTGCTGAGTCGACTCCTGATATGCCAATTTCGGAGGAAGCGTCTCCATACAATTCAAAGTCTTGGC
>JAYGCN010000087.1:0-2125 GCA_046583315.1 Candidatus Hydrogenedentota bacterium | reverse complement strand
TTCTCCATCGGAAGCTCTCCTCATCCGCCGGATAATGCCGCGCGCCCATCGCCGTGGTTACGGCACCGGATTATCGGCGATGAACTTGACTATGACTTGGGCCAATTCCTCGCCCCTTTGTTCTTGCAGAAAATGCCCGGCGCCCTTAATCGTCGTGTGCGGCTGACCCTTTGCCCCCGGCACTCTCTGCTGAAACAGTTTATCGCCGCCGCGGGTGATCGGGTCGCCGTCGCTGAACGCCGTCAGGAAGGGCTTCTCCCATTTCTCAAACACTTCCCACGCCTTGCGCTGCGCATCGTTGGCGGGGTCGTCGGCAAACACCGGAACCCGCTGCGGCAAGATCAACGCGCCCGCCTTGTACTTGGGCTCAGGAAAGGGCGCATTGTACGCTGCAGCGATCGAGGGATCGCCTGCCTGCCCCGATACCAACATGCCGACCGGAATGTCGCCCCGGTCGATCATGCCTTGGTTCATCTTCCGCCACCGCGTGAACGCGCTCCCCTCCGGGAAGGCTTCCGGTCCCGACGCGGTACCAACGGGCAAACCGGCGTTGCCCAACACCACGCGGGCAAAGCGTTCTTCGTTTTCCGCGACTACCCGCAGACCGATCAAGCTACCCCAGTCCTGCCCGAAGAACGTGGCCTTCTGCAGGTCGAGCGTCTTGACCAACTCGGTCATCGTATCGACATGAAACTTGTAGGTATGCGTGTCCATGCTGACCGGTTTGTCGGACTTGCCGAAGCCGATCAGGTCGGGCACGATGGAGCGGTATCCGGCTTTTGTGAGTACGGGGATCATTTTACGGTATAGGTATGACCACGTGGGTTCGCCGTGAAGCATCAGAACGATTTCGCCGTCGGCGGGGCCTTCATCGAGGTAATGGACTCGGTAGTCGCCGACTTCGATATAGTGTGGATCGAAGTCGTATCCAGGCAGGTTTTCGAACCGGGCATCCGGCGTACGCAAGATACCCGGTTTAACTTCTTCGCTGGCCGCCAAAACCGGGCAGGCGAGAGAGAAAATCAACGCTGTTGCAATAGAAACTTTCATGGCAATTCCTCCTTAAAGACTAATTAGTGATTTGAATTCTATGATGTTCATTTCTTTTTCTAGTGGTGGTCATACCAAATGGGAGACGTGTATGCCCGTTCCTGAAGCACGCGAGCGAGATCCTCAGGAAAGGGCTTTCCTAGCTTCACTTCGTCGTACAGGTTCCAGCGCGGTGTCGGAATCTCCAGAACACGGACATAGTAAAACGCATTTTGCTCAGCGTTGAAATCCGGATCCGTCCAGGTTCCCATTAATTCGACTGCACCAATGCTGTTTGTGTAGGTTGCCGTCTTCATATCCACGGTGTTGCCGACTGCGGGAAGTTTCCCGGTGGCCGGATCCTTTACGCGATCATTCGACCAGACAGCATCATATACCTGTTCCTGGCTTTCGCCGTTTTCGGACCATCCTTTGACGATTTGAATCCGATCCAGGTTCGCGCTCTCCACATCCTTGATCGCCCAGATTGCGAAGGTCGGGGCGCCGTTCGCGTCGGCAGCTTTCAGCTCACCACCCATGGATACGCCATTCGCGTAGGCGGCTTCGACCCAATCTTTGCCGCCCGGCGTGACGTCTTTCATATTGAAGCCGCCGAAGAAACGCACCTTAATCCGCGGACCTGACGTTGCCCATGTTTCTTTTCGGCGGAGCGCATTGTAGATGCTGTCACGCGTATTTTCTTCAGCCCATACGCCGGCTAGTCCCGACGCGCCAAAGTCCATTAGATCCCGGCGCATGTTGATTCGTACTTCGGGAGTTCCATCCGCATTGCCCACTTTTCCTGAATAGTCCTCTTCAATTACGGGCACAATCCCCGTATGACTATCGCTTGATCCAATCAGACCGAAGCGATATGGGTTGAAGCCGTTGGTGTCCTGAAACTCAAGACCGGTACGATAGGCGTCGCGCACATAACTGCCTGCGAATTTCGTTATTTTTATGGGGGAAGCCACGCGCATTCCATCGATTTCAAAATCCGAGAATTCGTCATTCGGACTGAGCATCGGGTGGGTCTCCGAAGTTCCTTTGACCTGCGTGACTTCGACCAGCGGCTCGTTCCGATTGCGTTGCGCAG
>JAYGCN010000084.1:0-8104 GCA_046583315.1 Candidatus Hydrogenedentota bacterium | reverse complement strand
AGTCGGCTACACGCAGAAGACAGGGGTCATTCTCCCAGACACCGCACACTTTTTCTTCGTGAACGACGTTGACCAAACTTTGACCATCACCCATACACATTTTGAATGTTTCGATGATGAATTCCGATAAAGTATGACTTTGAAACAGAAACACCGGAGCATCATGGCAGCGATACCAGACAGGACCGATTGACTCGGTGTCTCGTCGCAATTCCAACACCCAATCATTTCCGAATCCATCGGTAGCGATTCGAATCCCACAGGGAATCAACTCCTGAAAGTTCGATTCGGGATTCACATCGAAGTCAAACGACTCAAGTGGAGAATTCTCGAATCCGGAGGAAAATCGCAGAAGATCCAGATACTCAAGCGGAATGGTGAAGGGCCATGCTTCCTGAAGCGTTGCCAATTGTTCATCGCTCAGTCCATCATGGAGCGAGAGGACGAATTCAGAGTCGTCATCGTCAGGAAAGCACATTGTTTGGTCCGCATAACTCTTAACCAATTCGCGCAACGTCAGATTGTCAGGATCCACTCAGTAACCCTCCCACTTCTTTTCATACCAATCCAAATAGTATATTCTAAGGGACAACTAATTCTAATTCTCCGCGCCTCCGCGGTGAAAGCGACAAAGTAGAAGTAACTCGAAAGGCGTATCGATGTCAAAGGATGAGGAGTATGACGTTCATAAATTGAAGCAGGAAGTGCTTTCGCATGATATTAACTATATCAAGGTGGGAGTGTTTGATGTTGATGGCGTGTTGCGGGGCAAGTATATGCATCGGGACAAATTTCTGTCGGCGTTGGATAAGGGTTTCGGATTTTGCGACGTGGTGTTGGGTTGGGACAGCAATGATCAGCTCTACGATGAGTCGACGTTTACGGGTTGGCACACGGCGTATCCGGATGCGGAGGTGCGGTTGTTGCCGGAGACGTGTCGCCCGATTCCTTTCGAAGACAATACGCTTTTTGTGCTGGGCGAGTTTGCGGGCAAGGCCGAGACGGTGTGTCCGCGCGGCACGTTGCGACGGGTGTTGGGCCGTGCAAAGGACATGGGATTTTCGGTACACGGCGCGACGGAATTCGAGTTTTTCCTTTTTGATGAGACACCGGATTCGGTGCGGGAGAAGGGGTATCGTAACCTGAAACCGATCACGCCGGGATTTTTTGGATACTCCGTATTGCGTAGTTCGGTGGAGTCGGACTTTTATCACGGGTTGTTGGATCTGTGCGATGCGATGCGATTTCCGTTGGAGGGATTGCACACGGAAACGGGGCCGGGCGTGCTGGAAGCGGCCTTGAATATCAGCGAAGGGGTGGAAATCGCGGATCAGGGTGCGTTGTTCAAGACCTTCACGAAAGTGCTCGCGCAGCGCCAGGGCTGGATGGCGACCTTCATGGCGAAATGGTCGCCGGATTGGCCGGGTCAGTCCGGGCACGTTCATCTGTCGTTGAAGGGCGAAAACGGCGAGTCGGTATTTTACGACGAATCCAAACCGGAAGCCATTTCGGATACGATGCGCTGGTTTCTGGGTGGTCAGCAGGCGTTGATGCCTGAGTTGTTGTCAATGATTGCGTGTACGGTGAACAGTTATTCGCGATTGATTCCGGGATTCTGGGCACCGACTCACGCGACCTGGGGCATTGAGAATCGCACCTGTGCGTTGCGGGCGATTACAGGGAGCGAGAAACGTCAGCACATTGAGTATCGTATCGCCGCAGCGGACATCAATCCCTATATCGCGATGGCGGCGGTGGTAGGTTCGGGATTATGGGGCATCGAAAACAAGATTGAGCCGACGGATCCGGTGAAGGGAAACGCTTACGAGCAGAAGTTTCCGAAGAAGCTGGATTTACCCGCTACCCTTATTGAGGCGGCTGGGCTTTTGCGCAAGTCGAAAGCGGCGCGTGACTTGTTTGGCGATGCCTTTGTGGAGCATTACGCGCAGTCGCGCGAATGGGAAGAGCGTGAATTTCGGAAGGCGATCACCAGTTGGGAAATGGAGCGTTACTTCGAGATCATTTAGTGATCGGAACTGTTATCGCGGCATCATGAAGGACAAGGTGCCGGCCCCGATTACGTTTTGTCGGATGACCAGCCGCCGCGCTTCGGGATCATAGTCCCACGTGATTTCTTCGGTCCCTTCTTCCCCGTTCCAGTAGACCGTGTAGGGGGGATTGATGTTTTCCAGACGCAAGAGAAATTTTTCATCGCTTTCTGGCAGATCGATTCTTGTTTCCAGGCCTTCAACAATAATTTCGACGCGAAGATCGTCTTTCCCTTCTCGCGGAATCATCGTCGTTTTGGTTCCTTTGCGGTAAATCAGTAGCGTCAGGTGGCCTTTCGATTCCGCATCCCCGAAACCCGTGTAGTCCCGGCTGACATTCATGGGAATGATGGCACCGTCCCGCACAAAAACCGGGGCCTCGTCCATTGGATAGTCGCGAATGAACATGGTCCCTCCGCGGATGAGTCTTTCGCTGTCGAAGAAGTATCGCCATTCACCAGCGGGTAATTTTACGGCCCGCTCGTCGGATTCGCTGTAGATGGGCGCGACGTAGAAATCATCCCCGAAGAAATATTCGTAGTCCGCGCCGGATGGTCGCATCAACGGTTTTCCGCCTCGGTGCGCGCGCACCATGTGGGTGTAGATATAGGGGACGAGCTCGGAGTGCAACCATGCGAATTTTCGGATAACCTCGAGTTCTTCATCGCTACGATCCCACAGCGCGCGTTGGCCGTGACCGCCGTTGAGGAACAGGCCGCAGAAGGTGGAGAATTGCGCCCAGCGCATGTAGAGCTTGGGGGGGATCTCGGAGCCGCCGTAGCCGCCGATGTCGGAGCCGATGATGCTGTATCCTTGCTTGGCACTGGCGAGAATGTCACGAACGGCTTCTTCCATGCCTTCTTCTTCGGCGGTCCAAGTGTGATCCTGATCGCCCACCCAGGTGACGGGCGCGGCATCGAGCGGCGCGAATCCTTCGGGGTGACGTACCAGGGCACTTTGATTGTCCTGTGCGCGGGCCAGCGTGATGAATTCCGGATTCTGTGTCAATCCGTGTTGATATTCGTCGCGGTAGTAGTGATCCATATAGCCGCGCGTCGTCATCCAGCCTTCAGATGTTTTTTTGTAGGGCAGTGGCAACTTGTCGAAGAGCGGCGTGTAGGCGTAGGTTGCGGTGCCGTCGAGTTTCCAGCCGTCGAGACCCCAGTCGAAGAGTTGTTGCTGCATTCCGTGCCACCATTCCATGGCTTCGGGATTGGTGTAGTCGATGAGACCGCCGGCGCCTTTCCACCAACTGATTTTTTCGCCGGAGCCTGCCAGATAGCCTTTGTCCCGGGCTTCCTCGTACCATTTCGCGTCGTTTTGGATCGCGGTGTCTTTGTTCTTGGAATTGACGAAGCAGGTCATCCAGAGGACAACACGGTAGCCGTCGTTTTGCAGTCCGGTAAAGAATTTTTCGGGGTCGGGGTATCGGGTTTCGTCGACACTAAAATCGTTGTAGCGTGTGGACCACGGCGAATCGATCATGATGGTGTGCGCGGGGATGTCGTGTTCGCGATAGCCGTCGAGTAATCTGCGGACTTCTTCGGCGGTGTTGATGTCGTCTTCCCAGAGCCAGGGTTCGAGTGCCCATTCGGGGGTCAGGGGAACCTGGGTGTGGCGGGAAGCGTTCATGGGTATGCCCCAGAAGGGAAGCATCCAGTAGAAATAGATACCGCCGCTACCGAGAATAAAAAGAATCAGTAGCAGAATCAAACCACGTTTGAGCCATCTGTTCACAGTAGTTCCCCCATCAGTTTCCGTCTCCCCTCAAGAAATATACTTGGTATTGACGTAATCGTCAATTAATTTTCGGAAGGATATTGCTAATTCTTCGGGGGTGCCTTGCAACGTGTCGAATTTCTGACCGTCTATGTAGACGGGACAGCTGGGCGCTTCTCCCGTCCCGGGCAGGCTGATGCCGATGTTGGCGGCCTTGGATTCGCCGGGTCCATTGACGATGCATCCCATGACGGCCAGGGTAAGGGTTTCCACGCCGGGGCGGGTTTTTTTCCAGGTGGGCATGCTGTCGCGCACGTAGGCTTCGATGTCCTGGGCGAGTTCCTGGAATGTGGTGCTGGTGGTGCGGCCGCATCCGGGGCATGCTGTTATCGACGGTGCGAAGGATCTCAGGCCCAGGGATTGGAGCAATTCGCAGGCGGCATAGACTTCTTCGCGGCGGTCGCTGTCGGGTTTGGGGGTGAGTGAGACGCGAATGGTGTCGCCGATGCCTTCGCCCAGGAGAATGCCCATGGGGACTGCGGACCAGATGAGACCGCGCATGCCCATGCCGGCTTCGGTGAGTCCGAGGTGCAGCGGTTGGTCGGTTTGGTCGGCGAGTTTGCGGTAAATCGAAACGAGATGATTGGGTCGGGAAATTTTGCAGGAGATGATGATCTGGTCGTTGCGCAATCCGGCATCGAGCGCGAGTTCAGTGGATTGTAGCGCGGAAATCAGCATGCATTCGTTGACGATGTCTTCGGAGTCGTGGCCGAGATCGCTGTCCGTATTTTCCTGCATCTTGGTCATGACGAGTTCGGGGTTTAACGAGCCCGCGTTCACGCCGATGCGGACCGGTTTTCCGTTGTCGGCGGCGATTTGGCAGATGGTATTGAATTGAGGGTCGCGTTTTTTGCCAGAGCCGACGTTGCCGGGATTGATTCGATACTTGTCGAGGGCTGACGCGCAGTCGGGATATTTTTCGAGGAGTACGTGGCCGTTGTAATGGAAGTCGCCGATGATGGGGACACTGCATCCGGCATCGCGCACGCGTTTCTGGATTTCGGGTACGGCCTGCGCGGCTTCGTGTACGTTGACGGTGATGCGGACGAGTTCGGAACCGGCCTCGGCAAGTGCGATTATCTGGTCAGCGGTGCCTTGGGCATCGGCGGTGTCGGTATTGGTCATGGATTGGACCCGCACGGGTGCCTCGCCACCGATGATCACGCCGCCAACATCCACGGCGATGGTTTTTCTGCGGGGTTGGACGGGGTTTTCAGGTACGCAGATGCTCATCGCTAGACAGAGGCGGGGGTGGTTGTTACTTTGGCTTGCTTCTTCTTGCGTTTGGCTTTGGTGGATGCGGTGCCGCAGCCCTTGCACCCGCCGCAGGATTTTATTTTTTCCGTGACGACATCGACGACGATGCGACCGTAAATGCGCGTCTCGTCGACTCCGTATTCGATGCCTGCTGCTGCGAAAGCGTCATTCACGCCGCCGGGTTCGGCACCGGTGTACACTTCGAGCGCGCCTTGAATGGCGAAGAGGTGTTTGAGGCTGAGGAATTCTTCGGTTTCGTCGGGGATGGGGAATTCATTGAGAAATTCTTCGGCGGTTTTGAAGAGCAGTTCGTTCAGGGAGCGTCCGGCGAGCTGATCGATGAGCAGCGATTGAGCACCGACTCCCTGCCCGCAGCTTCGCTTGGAGAAGGAGTAGGATTTGAGGCATTCGTTGTCGTCGAGAATCACGTCGAGCAACTCTGTTACATCTTTACACGGCACGTTGTGTTACTCCTGATTGAATGCTTCTTCGACTTTCGCGGCGAAATAGAAATCGCTCTCGGTGAGGCCGTCGATTTTGTGTGTCCAGATGGTCACGTCTACTTTGCCCCAGCATAACAGAATGTCGGGGTGATGGTTCTGTTTTTCTGCGACGGCTGCGACGATGTTCGTGAAATCCACGGCGGGTTGATATCCTTTGAAGGCATACGAGCGGGTTAGATGATGGTTGTCGACTACCGCCCAGTCTGCGCCAAGATCTGCGTGCAACGGTTGGATGGCATCTGCATCCAAGGGCGGCACACCACCCTTGCAAGGGATACATTCATTTTTCGCCAGATCGCAATAACTCATTAGATTCTCGCTTCACACGTCGAATGTTGGTAGGGGTGGTTCGTGCCAGATGTTGAGATCCGACTCATCGTCCAGCGTGATTGCGCCCATGCGCACGACATAGGGCTCCATCAGATTGCATTCGTAGGTGGCCACAACGCCTTCAATATCCCAGTTGGGCTGCCCCTCTTCGGGGCCTTTGAGCACGAGGGAATGGGGAAAACTATTGGGGCACCCGACGGCTTTTAGTGTTGCGCCTGCTTCGGTGCTGCCTTCGCATTCGTCGAACTCCAGAGGGAATCCGTTGATGCTGAATTTGGGATGCTCGGGGCCGGGATTGGTACCCGTTGTGACTTCGAGGATAAATTGATTTAGTTTTGGCATTTTTATTGTGCTCGCTTAGTTCATGCCCGGAGGCAGTTCGCTGTAGAAAGGGTTTGTGCCTGCGGTGTGATCGGTTTCATCAAAGATGCCGCCGAGTTGGGGTACGGCGTTGCGGAAGGTGGTGTGGATTCCCTGGCGCAGGGTTATGGCTGAGGCCGCACAGCCTTGACAGCCGCCGCCCATGGTCAGGAATACAGTGTTGCCGACGACGCGCTCGAGTGTTACTACGCCGGAGTGTGATGCGATTCCGGGATTGATTTCGAGGTCGATGCAGGATTGAACTTTTCGCCGAATTTCTTCTGAAGGCGGAATGCTGTCGCGAAATTCGGAGGTGATGGGGTCGTCTTCGGATTTGAGGTAGACGCGGATCACGGTGCCGATTTCCGGTGCGAGATCGCCCCACTGTTTTTGCGTATCGTCTGTCATGCTGATGCTGACGGTGAAGTCATGAAGCAATACGGTTCCAACACCATCGACCTCGAATAGTTTCGTGGAGAACGGGGAGGCACCGTCGGCCCATTGAGCTCCGGGAAACCATGCGGAGAGGTTTTCGAGTACGGGACGGTCGACCATGAACACGCAGGTGGTGCTATCGGCATCGACGCGGGCCTTGATTTTGATGTCTTCGCTCCAGCTGGACTGTTCTTCCTCGGCCATGACGACGGGGGCGTTGAGCACTTTTCGAACTTTGGGAGCATCCTGCTCAAATTGAGACGTGTCCGGCTGACCGAGCGCGGGGTGGTCCAGTGATGGAGGGGTTGCGACGGCTGTCGGCTCGCTAAGCGTCTGTGTGGAAGCGTCCGGGGCACCGGAAGATTGTGGCTTTGCGACACCGCTGGAGAAGACTTTTTTGAACCATTTAGGCATATTCGGCGCATTCCTCAGTTTGTTGGATTAGATGGCGAACGATTGGTCTGTTTGGTGGAGAAACAGGCCAGAATCTCGTATAGAACATAGTATACCAAATTTGACGGATTGGATGCCGACTAGTGGTCGATGTCGATGTCGATGTCGACGGAATAATTGTATGTCCGTTGAGGGAGATGTTCGGAATTCATGAGGGGGAAAATGACGAAACATATTCTATACGTGCATATTATGAACACCTCGAGGGATAGAAAAATTGACATCTGAGGCTTTGAGCGTTATATTGTTTTTAATTAGTAATCGTGATATTGACGAATAATTACTGCACGGTCGGGCAACTCGTTCTATGATTGGGAAGGCCTTGGGAGTTCGGGGTGGTCCCTTTTCTTTTTTCGCGAGGCGAGATCGTGAGTACGGCTGTGCAATCCACCCGGTCGATTATTCGTCCCGTAAAGTAGTGTTGTGTTCGGGGAACTTGTCAAAGTACGGGCAGAGAAGCAGGCCGAGATTGACAGTTTGAATGCCAAGTTTTCGGCACTTGAACAGCGTCTTCTTGCGATGGAAGCGTCGATGAACTAGTCCACGTACTATATTGATTCTATTACGGGAGCGTCTTTCGCGATGAGAGACGCTCCCTTTGTTTCGTGAACACCGAAATCGAGGGTCAGAGCAACGCGGCTCGGAACCGGCTCCTTAGTATTTTCCAGTTTGTCACCCAATCGTCATGTAATTGCAAGGATTCCGCAATATATTTAGGTTATTATTCTAGTATTGCCTAGAAATGAAGATGGTTGTAAGCGTTTTTTAAAGTTAAATGGATCGACGGCATGATGATGGTCGGCGAATCTGGTAGTGGCCATGCCGTGGTAATGGATGGTCCACCTGATGTTGGTGGCAATAATCTAGGCGTTAGACCTATGGAAATGTTATTGATTGGTATGGCTGGCTGTACAACGGTTGACGTTGTTAGCACACTGA
>JAYGCN010000059.1:0-11826 GCA_046583315.1 Candidatus Hydrogenedentota bacterium | reverse complement strand
GTAGCATTGTAATAGTAATCAGTATTCGCTTGACTGAATGTTGAGTAAACAAAACGGTTCTGTAGAATTGATTAAGTCGCATATGCAGGCCCTTCTTCAACGGTGAGTAGACCAATTATAATAACATGAATGACTCGACGTGACAATAGAAATGTAATGAAAGTATTACTTTTCTCAGTTCGAGCTTAAAAAGAGTGCTAAGTGGTTGCGCCACAACGTATTTCGTCCGCATTGTTTTCCGGTGAGAAATTTTTCTACCATGCAGGAAGGAATGTGCGACGAAGGGTGAGATTATCTAGGAGAAGTACATGATTTTGGCGATTACTGTTGCATGTCTGGTGGGCGCATCGAGTCCGGGCGCGGTATGGGTGGACGCTACCGAGACTTCCCGGAACGCCATAACCCTTTCGGAAACAGGGGATTATACGATTTGGGTGTGGGCCCCGCGTATTGGAACGAGTCGGGATGGGGCATTGGTTATTGATGGTGAATCGCTGAAACTTCCACGTGTTCGGGACGACAAATCGGACTTTATCTGGTACAACCTCGGCACGCAAGCGCTGAAAGCGGGCGATCATACGCTGGAGTTCGGCGAGCGGGTGGCCTCGGTGGTGTTTGCATTGGATAGTGATTTTCGACCCGAGGCCGTAACGAAAAAGACACGCGTGTATTCAACTCCCGAGGCGGTTCGTGATCGCAGAGCGCAGATGGCGAAACATACAGATACTGTTTTTACCTTTCCGGAGTACACACTGGAATCCTGGGATCAGAAAGCCGCGCGGTTACGGGTTGCCATCCTGACTTCGTCGGGACTCTTTCCGCTTCCTGAAAAAACGCCGTTGAACGCGAAAGTGTTCGGCAGGGTTCGGCACGAGGATTATTCGGTGGAGAAAGTTTCCTACGAAGCGTGGCCGGGTTATCTGGTGACGGGGAATCTGTATCGGCCTGTCGGGGACGGACCCTTTCCCGCGGTGTACTCTCCGCATGGGCATTGGGAAGAGGGGCGTTTGGTGAACACAGACGTGAACTCGGTACCCGGACGAGGTATTACGCTGGCGGGCATGGGCGCGGTTACATTCGTGGTGGATATGGTCGGTTACAACGACAGCATGCAGTTCGAGCATCGGTGGTCGAGCAATGAGTTGAAGTTGTGGGGCATACACCCTTTTGCGTTGCAGCTGTGGGGCGGCATACGGGGACTCGATTTTCTGCAGAGCCTGCCGGATGTAGATCCGGAACGCTTGGGCGTGACCGGTGCATCGGGTGGTGGCACGCAGACCTTCGCGCTGATGGCGGTGGATGATCGCGTGAAGGTCGCCGCGCCGGTGAACATGATTTCATCGACGATGCAGGGCGGGTGCATATGTGAGAATGCGCCGTTGATTCGTTTTAATAATTCGAACATGGAGATTGGTGCCATGATGGCCCCGAGGCCGTTGTTGATGGTTTCCACGACGGGCGACTGGACTCGTGAGACGCCGCACGTCGAGCACCCCGCGATTCGCAGCATCTACCAACTATACAACGCTGAAAACAATATCGAAAATGTGCATCTCGACTACGGACACAACTATAACAAGGCCAGTCGCGAGGCCATGTATCGATTTTTCGGCAAACATTTGATTGATCCATCGAGGGAGTGGAGTGATTTTACCGAGCCGGATTTTGAGATGGATTCGATTGAGGATCTGCGCATCTTCGGTGAGAACTTCGAGGGCAATGATTCAAGCGATGAGGTTGTCGCGACCATTCAGTCGGAATTCAACCAGCGTTCGGAAAACGACCTGCAGTCCTACACTCCCGCGCTCAACGCGATATTGGGTACGACGCTTCCTGAGAGTAACGACTTCGCGCCGGAGCGCGTATCCATGCAAGAGCGTGGTGAGCAGGTTGTGGAGCGGTGGGTGATTCGCCGCCGTGCTACGGGCGATGCGATTCCAGCGATTCTGTATCGGGCCAAAGAAGCGGGGCGGCAGGATGCGGTTGTGCTTGTATCTACGAATGGGAAAAAGGATTGGTTCGATCCGAATTCGGGTGAGCTGGTGGATGCGGCGGCGAAACATATTTCGGACGGCAACGCTGTGTTGCTGATCGATACGTTTTTGACAGGTGAACATCATTCGCCTTATGCGCGGACTGAACGAACACGAATCGGCGGGTTCATGGATACCTTTCAGCCGACGGATACCGCGTACCGGGTTCAGGATGTCATTACGGCGGTTGCGTACATCCATTCGCGTCGGGACATGAGCGGCGAGGTGTCCGTTGAAGCGAAGGGTGATGGACGACTTTGGGCGACATTGGCGAAAGCGGTGGATAGGAATCTGTACTTCGAATATACGCCCGATGATTTTTCGATAGCCGATGACGACCCCCGCTGGGCGGACGAATTTTATCTACCGTCAATTCTCAGTATTGGTGGGTGGAAGACGATTAGCTTGTTGGCGACCGAGTAGGGGTTGCTTAGGCGACGCTGCCCACCACGCCCATCACGGAGGCTATCAGTTCTTCCATTTCGCCTTTAAGCGCTTCGAGTTCTTCCATTGTTGCACCGCAGTGCTCAAGGGAGGGATGGTCCTCAAATCCTTTGCTTGACTCTCCCAATACGGTGAAACCGGTTTGATCGGCAATATCGCTCGCCAATCGCACACAATTAACAAGATCAATACAGGTCGCGTGGGGCGTGGAATTTGGGTGCTCAACGTACAGGGTTGAAAACGTCAGTTCGTTGGCCAATTTCCAATGTTGTATCACGTGGAGGCCTACGATTGATGAAAACGGCGCGATGGCTTTGAGCAACACTTCGGGTTTCGCGACCAGTCGCCCGGCCGCATCGGCATATCGCGTCGTAATGATGTCCACGAGAACGACCTTGCCGATGTCGTGGAGGAGTCCGGCGATAAACGCCAGTTTACTTCCATACCAAATTTGAGGGCAAGCGCCTCGGAACAGTGGGCCGTGACGATGGCATGTTTCCAGAGGGACTCCATGAATTTGCGTGCTGCGGGGTCTTTTGATTTGTATTGATTGGAACAGGACAGGGTATTGGCGATATTGGAAACCGCGCGTGCGCCCAACCGGCTACATGCAGTGGGAAGGTCGTGATTTCTGTGACGGTGGCATAGAACGCACTGTTGGCCATGCTGAGGATGCTGGTTGACAGGGCAGGGTCTTTTTTGATGACGCTCACTACGTCTGAAATAGGAATCGTAGTGATGTGAATCATCGAGACGACTTCTTGGGGAATTTCATTCAGTACGGGGAGATGCGTAATGGCATCGGGTACGTTGTCGAGTACTTCGGCCATGATGGTGTCGGGCGAAACCGATTCTGCGATGGGTGGGAACACGACAATGGGTTCAATGCTCATGGTATCGTCTTGCCACTCGATTCTTGATATGTTCAGGCGCTGATTGCACCCGACTACTTGATTGACCCTTGTCGGTCGAATTGAATCCAGCATATCGTGTCCACAGGCAAAACACAGACTCATGCGAATACTTCCTCCTTGCTACAGACAGTGCCTTTCGATGGCCTAACCCGCGTATTGTGCCGCACGCCGTTTGGAGAATCAAACAGGGTACCTGGCGAACTCATGTTCTGCGTCTATTCTACCTGAGATTTCGCGTTTTACAGGGCTAACCCAGCGATCCGTATGCGCCAACGACGGAGTCGAGTATCTCGTCGAGGTCTGCCGACATCGTTTCGAACTGCTCTGGCATGATGCGGAGTTTTTCGATTGAAGGGTGGTCGTTCGCAATTTCTGGGGCGGTTTCAGACACGCCATATCCTTTTGCCTCCGCCATATCGCTCGCGAGTCGTACGCAGTGAGCGAGTGTTTTGCATGTTTCGCTAACGGTCGCGTCGGGATCTTGCGTGTAAAATATTGTTATGAGCAATTCGCCCTGAAGTTTCCAGTGTTGTGCAACGTGCAAGCCGACCAGAGGCGCGAAAGGATCGATTGCTCTGGCCAATACATCCGGTGCTTCTTTGAGGCGCCCGACGTTCCCCGTATATTGTGTCGTGATGGCATCGACCATAACGGCCTTACCGATGTCGTGCATCAATCCTGCCATGTAGGGGAGATTCGAGCCGAGATTTACCGTGGTCGCGATGGTCTCGGTGCAGTGGGCCGTGGCGACGGCATGTTTCCATAACCGCTCCATCAGCATACGGGCTTGCGGGTTCGGCGATTTCTATTGGTTGGCACTGGCCACGGTATGGGCAATGTTCGCCAGTGCACGCATGCCGAGTCGACTGCACGCGGTGGATAGATCGCCTATCTCGCTGACGGTTGCAAAATAGGCACTGTTGGCGACGCTGAGAATCTTGGTGGAAAGCACAGCATCTTCTTCAACAATTTGCACAACGTCTTGAATCGAAGCGATGGGATCGTGAACAGTCGCGACGACACGCTGTGGAATTTCTGCCAAGATCGGCAGTTCTGGAATGAGTTCCGGTATGATGCTCATGATGTCGGCCATGACCGAACCCCTGGGGGCTAAGGTGCCTAATGTCGGACACTCCGGGAGCGGTTGTACTGTTGCGGTATCTTCCGCCCATGAAAGCAGTGAAAGGTTCAGGCATTTCTTGCACCCGACCAGCTGCATTGGATTGAATGGGCGAACCCATGACAGCAAGTCTTCTCCGCATGCAAAACATGATCCCATGTTATTTTCCCCCCTCTGCTATTTCATTCCCCATAAGCGCATAGTAGCACTTATGAATCGAATAGTGCACTAACAAATTCGTGCGGATCAAAGGGTTGTAAATCTTCAATGCCCTCACCGACTCCTACGAATTTTATGGGGATACCCAATTGCTGTTGTATGGCGAATGCAATGCCGCCTTTGGCCGTGCCATCGAGTTTTGTGAGTACGATTCCTGTCACGTCGATTAACTCGGTGAATCGAAGCGCCTGCTGCAGTCCGTTCTGGCCGGTTGTCGCGTCGAGCACGAGCAGTACTTCGTGGGGCGCATCGGGAATGCACTTTTTGATGACGCGCTGAATCTTGCTCAGCTCTTCCATCAGGTTTACTTTGGTATGAAGACGACCCGCTGTGTCGATAATCAGGATGTCGGTTTTGCGTGCCAATGCGGCTTCGGTTGCGTCGAAAGCCACGGCAGCAGGGTCGGCCCCATTTTGATGTTTGACGATATCGGCTCCGGCGCGTTCGCTCCACACGACGAGTTGTTCCACGGCTGCGGCCCGAAAGGTGTCTGCGGCACCCAGAATCACGGATTTTCCTTGCGTCTTGAGTCTGGCGGAGAGTTTTCCGATGGTGGTTGTTTTGCCGGCACCGTTGACACCGGCTACGAGTGTGACGTGGGTGCCTTGATGGTGATCCCAGCTCATGGTGTGATCGCCTGGCTCCAGAATCGCAGTGAGTTCTCGTCGAAGCAGTGTCATGAGTTCGTCGGAATCGGAGAGTCGTTTTTCCTTGGCGAGTTGACGCATGTCCTCGACAAGGGAAAAAGCGAGTTCGACACCGAGGTCTGCCTGTATCAGTACGCTTTCAAGCTCTTCGAAGAGGTCATCGTCAAAGGCGGTTCGCCCTTGAAAAACAGATCGTACATTGGTGACGAGCCCGGAGCGGGTCTTGCCCAGTCGATCTCTCAGTTTCGATAAGAAGCCCCCGGCCATAATAGAACGTACTCTTTTCTTGCCCGCAGTTGGGTCCAATGGTGTGCGAACGGTTTGGTGTGTAGCTACGGTACGCGGTAGGCGAGCACTTCCCATTGTTGGTCGTCGTGGTCACGCTTGGCGACGATGTTATGGCCGCCCGCCGGTGCCAGCGTCGATACGCCTATGCCGTCAAAATTGAAACCGTCGAGTTGGATTTCTGCCGTACGGCGAACGATGGGGTGTGGTAGTTCACCTTCCTCCACCGACTCCAACATCGCATAACCACGAATTTCGGCGCCTCCGTTGCTCGCCTTGAATACGAAATGGATGCGCTCACCGATGCGTTGCAGATTGGCTTCGCCCACGATTCGACTGGCATCCAATTCGCCAGGAAACAGAAGCAGGTAGCGCCCGTTGTAGGTCGTTTCAATTTGAGGGTTACTCAATGCGGCCTGCCGAACGTTGTCCGGCGTCGGGAATTCGATGAGGTCGAGCAACATCTCGTCGTACATCGACGCATTACCACCGGTCCAAACATTGCGGTCGGTCGTGGCATTGGTTTGTGAAAGTGATTCGACTAACATGGATTCGAAATTATCGATATTCCAGACGACATAGAAAATAATCAGGATGCCGAAAGCGACGAGCAGACCGGTGAGCATCTGAAATTTACTTCGACCGTCTCCGATGAGTTCTGGTCCTGCGCCCTGAGCAATTCTCTGATTCCTTTGATCGCGCAGGTTATTTCCGCAGACCTTGCAAAGCAGCGTGCCTTCTTCGTTGACGGTGCCACATTGCTGGCACACGGCATCGGCGTCAACTTGTTCAAACCCTTGACCTGAATCTAAATCGTACTGTTCCATACACCAACTTTCATGTTCGATGACACGTCGACAGAGTGTTCGCATATCCGTAAAGAGCAATGAATGCGAACGTTACAAAGCACTTGTGGGTACTATGCCAGTCTTTCGCTTAAAGATCAAGATTTTGGAGTTTGCTGAGGCCATAGCTAAGGTTAATTACAGCAGGGAGTTAGATATATAAGCAGGAAGGATAAAATTTTGATAACGGCCGAAACCTTGTCTTTGGGACACTCTTTGGCACTCATTCGTACAAAGTGACAGTGGTATGCCAAAATGGCAGTTATGTTTTTGTGGCGGTTTAGTTGTTTAATTAATGCTTGAATCAAGGTCCTATATTTGATATATTGTACGAAACCTCCTTTGGAACGACGGCCTGTCAATATGGCATTTGTTCCGGAATTTAGCAAACATGGCGGAATATCCGTCTAAAACCGGGGCCATTCCCGGAAAGGAAAGTACCATGAAGATTCGTCCTCTAGGCGACCGTATTCTCGTGAAGCGTGAAGAAGCCTCAGAAACCGTTAGCGGCGGGATCATTATCCCCGATTCGGCAAAAGAAAAACCACAAGAAGGCAAAGTGATTGCTGCGGGCAAGGGTCGCATTGATGAGAACGGCAAGCATCAGGCCATGGAAATCAAGAAAGGCGATCGCATCTTGATGGGTAAATATGCTGGCACTGAAGTCAAGGTGGATGGTGAGGAATTGATCATCATGCGCGAAGATGATGTCTTGGCTGTCATCGAGTAGGTCTTGTTTATTCTCGAAACCTGAAACTGACTATTGAGTGAAGGAAACTGAAGCATGTGTGCAAAACAAATTGAGTTTGGTGAAGACGCGCGCCGCAGAGTATTGATCGGCGTGGAAAAATTGAGCCGCGCAGTCAAGGCGACGCTGGGTCCCAAGGGACGCAATGTGGTGCTGGACAAAAAGTGGGGCGCGCCGACGGTAACCAAAGATGGTGTATCCGTGGCCAAAGAGATTGAACTGGAAGACAAATTTGAAAACATGGGTGCGCAGATGGTGAAGGAAGTTGCTTCCAAAACCTCTGATGTTGCCGGTGATGGAACAACGACGGCGACGGTGCTCGCAGAAGCGATCTACCGTGAAGGCCTGCGCAACGTGACGGCGGGTGCGAACCCGATGTCTATCAAACGCGGCATTGATAAAGCGACGGAAGCCATCGTGGCCGATCTGCACAAAATGAGCAAACGTGTTCGTGACGATCGAAGCGTGATCAAGAATGTTGCTTCTATCTCCGCGAACAGTGATGAAGAAATCGGCAGCATTATCGCCGACGCGATGGAAAAAGTCGGCAACGACGGAACGATTACGGTGGAAGAAGCCAGTGGAATTGAAACGACATTGGACGTGGTCGAGGGCATGCAGTTCGACAAGGGCTACCTGTCTCCTTACTTCGTGACGGACAATGAAACGATGGAAGTCTCTCTTGAAGATTGCCATGTATTGATTCACGAGAAGAAGATCAGCAATCTGAAAGATCTGCTGCCGTTGCTTGAGCAGGTTGCCAAGAGCGGTAAGCCTTTGTTGATTCTGGCTGAAGATGTCGAAGGTGAAGCGTTGGCTACCTTGGTGGTCAACAAGATTCGCGGCACCTTCCAGGCGGCCGCGGTGAAGGCTCCGGGTTTTGGCGATCGTCGCAAGGCGATGCTTGAAGATATCGCTATTCTGACCGGTGGTCTGGCCATTACGGAAGACTTAGGTCGCAATCTTGAGAGCATTACGCTGGCTGATCTTGGGCGTGCGAAACGTGTGATGATTGATAAGGATAATACGACCATCATTGAAGGTGGCGGAAAGAGCTCCGATATCGTCGGTCGCATCAACTTGATTCGTCGTCAGATTGAAGAGACGACCTCCGATTACGATCGCGAGAAGTTGCAGGAACGTCTTGCCAAGCTCGCTGGTGGTGTTGCGGTGATTAATGTTGGCGCTGCTACTGAAATCGAAATGAAAGAAAAGAAAGCTCGCGTAGAAGATGCGTTGCATGCGACACGTGCGGCTGTGGAAGAAGGCATCGTGGCTGGCGGCGGTACCGCGTTGATTCGTTGCGCCGGCGCGATCGATAAAATCGGACTCGAAGGCGATGAAGCCGTTGGTGGCCAAATTGTGAAACGCGCCATCGAAGAGCCGCTTCGTATTCTTGCTGCCAATGCCGGCGACGAAGGGTCTACCGTTGTTCAGTATGTGAAGTCCAAGAAGGGCGCTATGGGCTACAATGCCGAAACAGGCGAATTCGAAGACCTCATGAAAGCGGGCATCATTGACCCAACCAAAGTAACACGCGCGGCGTTGCAGAACGCGGCGAGTGTTTCCGGATTGTTGCTGACCACTGAAGTGCTTGTTGCAGATATTCCTGCTCCAGAGCCTGCTGGTGGCGGTGCTCCGGGTATGGACGGCATGATGTAAATCAGCGCCAACCAGCCTGCACTATGAACTGAGAACGGCCCTGCTACGAAATGTGGCAGGGCCGTTATTTATTGCTTGGGGATATTATCGGTTCGCCAGCGTAGGCTTCCTTTTTTCAGCCAGTTCCTTCATGACTTTGTCTTTGCATGGGGGACAATAGCTGTGACTAATCCTGGAATCGACGATGGCGACGCGTTTCCAGCTTTTGTTCACTTGATATCTTCGGCACACGCAACATTGCGTAGTCATCATGTAAACCTCTCGGCATAGTCTGGCTCAAACGGCGTCACTTTTGTGTCCAAGCTAAGGCAAACTACGTGCCAATTCCCCGAAAGTGGTTGCGGCTTGCGTTAAACCATGTGCTTTGCTTAGACTTACGGAATATCGGCACCAGGCGTGTCCGACTTAATAGGCAGGGGGAAAGGGGAACTTTTTTCCGCTTCTGTACTTTTATGCCACTGTGCGGTTGTTTCGAAACTGAGGTGAGTATCCCGTGATCAATGTCCAGCACTTAACCAAGACCTACGGAGCGTTTGAGGCGGTTCGCGACATTTCATTTGAACTTGCTCAGGGGGAAATCGTGGGTTTTCTTGGACCCAATGGCGCGGGCAAGACGACCACGATGCGCATATTGACCGGGTATCATCCGCCGACCTCGGGCACGGCAACGGTAGCGGGCTTTGACGTGCATCGCCAGGCCCTCGAAGTGAAGAAGCGAATCGGCTATCTTCCCGAGAGTGTGCCACTCTATCTTGAAATGGTGGTCTCGAGTTATTTGATGTATATCGCGGAAATCAAAGGCATTGGCCGCACCAAACGTCGTGCTGAAGTGGCGGATGTTTTGGAGCGCTGTGGCCTGTCGCACATGGAATCTCGACTCATCGGCAATCTTTCGAAAGGATATCGCCAGCGTGTGGGTCTTGCGCAGGCGTTATTGGGCAACCCGCCAGTCCTTATCCTGGATGAACCGACGGTCGGTCTGGACCCGAAACAGATCGTGGGCATTCGACAGATGATCAAGGATCTGGCGAACGATCACACGGTGTTGCTGAGCACCCATATTCTTCCCGAGGTTTCGATGATCTGTGATCGAGTGATGATTCTGCACGAGGGAAAAATCGTTACCGAGAAAAAACTTTCGGAGTTATCCAAGTCGCAGACGCTTGAAGAATTGTTTATCGAATCGATTTCGACGAACGCGGAGGTCGCTGGTGGGTAGTAGCTGGATCATCGCTAAGCGCGAATTCAAATCGTACTTCTCCACGCCGGTTGGATACGTGGTGCTGGGGGCCTTTGCATTGATTTCCGGGCTCGGTTTTGCCTATTCGTTTATCGTGTACGGATTCATGACGGAAACACCAGCGAATTACGAACTGGCTGCGATTCCCGACTTCGAAGAAACCTTCCTGAGCGAATACATGGTCTATTGCGGTCTCATGATGATGTTTATCGGCCCGTTGATATCGATGAAACTGCTTGCGGAGGAGCATAATCTGGGCACGATCGAAATGCTGTATACGCTCCCCTTGCGTGATCGGGACATCATCTTCGGAAAATACTTTGCAGCCATCGCCATGCTCGGATTGATGATTCTTACGACCGGTGTTCATCTGGTGATCGTTTATTTTTATGTGGATGTGGAGATAGAAGTGTTGCTGTTCGGATTGCTTGCGTTCTTCTTGATGGGCGCGGCCTTTCTGAGCATGGGCCTGTTCGTGTCGTCCCTGTGCAAAACGCAGATTACGGCTGCCACAGTTACCTTTGCCGTGTATTTCGTTCTGTTTATGATCGGTACTCTCTCTGACAAGATTCCAGATGCTATCACCGTTCCTGAGACCTGGCCGGAGAGTGTACGATCGGTGGTGACCGTTGTGCACGGCGGTATTCAGTCGATTGCACTCGAATTGCCTATCGATGCGCATGCCCGGCAGATGGCCCAGGGTATTTTCCAGCCAGCGGACGTCGCCTACTATTTCCTGTTCATCGGATTCTTCTTGTTCCTCACGTTTCGATCACTTGAAACGCGAAAGTGGAGGAGTTAAGGATGAAGAAGGTACGAACGACACTGGGAATTGTGGCAATAGTGGCACTGCTGGTGTCGCTGAATCTGATGCTGGTACGGGACTCTGTATTTACCGCGAGTGTGCTTTACGGGCTGGCGACCTTCGTCGTGTCAGGGCTTATCTGGTTTGTATTGTATTTGGTGGGCACCTTCCGCGCGCAAAGTCAGCATTCGACACCCTACGCCTTTAATACCGTTATCGCTTCTATCGCTGTGTTGGTTGCCGCAATAACGATCTATGCTTATCTGAAACGCTCGGACATCTCATACGATCTTACGCAAGAAGGGCGGCGTGAATTGGCCCCGCAGACGATACAGATGCTCGAAAGTTTGACGGAGCCGGTGGAGGCTTTTTGTGTGTTTATCAAGGCCGCTGATCAACGTGCGGTGTTGGCGCAGGATAAGACGCTCAAGTTTCTGGAACGGTGCCAGCAGTATACGGATTTGCTGAGCATCGAAGTGCTGGATTCGCAAAAGGATTTGGCGCAGATGGAAGCGCTCAAGGTGCTGCGTCAACCCATCCAGAATGTCGGCACGGTGATTCTGCGTTCCCGATCCCGACAAAAAGAAATCCCATTGACCAAGGTGACTTCGCGACTGGAAGAGCGCGAATTCACCAACGCACTGATAAACGTATCCCGAAACACCATCCCCAAAGTCTATTTCTTGGATGGTCACGGTGGTCGCGACATTGATGCAGAGGATCAGGTGAACGGCGGGCATTTATTCAAAGCCTTGTTGCAGCATGAATCGTATGACGTGGACAAGCTGCTACTGACCTCGGAGAATGCATCTATTCCGGCAGACTGTGCCGTTCTGGTGATCAACGATTATACGAGTGATTTGC
>JAYGCN010000310.1:0-4332 GCA_046583315.1 Candidatus Hydrogenedentota bacterium | reverse complement strand
CGTGTGCTCTTCCGATCTTGTAGAGGGGCACTTTGGCGTCGTCGATAAGAATCGTGATGAATAACGGCATGATTTTTTCGGGATACTGGTAGGGCCCGTAGGTGTTCGAGCCGCGCGTGATGGTGACAGGGGTGCCGTAAGTATTGAAATGCGCGAGGGCAACCAGCTCGCCACCGGCTTTACTTGCGGAGTAGGGGTTTTTGGGCCCCGGAGGGTCAGTTTCGACGAAGGATCCTTCATCGATACTCCCGTATATTTCGTCGGTGGACACGAGCAGCACTTTTGACGTGCCCAAATCTTTGGCCGCTTCGAGAATGTTGTAGACGCCGGTTACGTTGGTGGATATGAAATCGGTCGCGCCCATAATGCTGCGGTCCACGTGGGTGTCTGCGGCGAAATTGACGATGGCATCGCAACCTTCCATTACGGCATGCACGGCCTCGTAGTCGGCGATATCCCCTTTGACGAAGGTATGGCGTTCAGGGTCGACCTCTTTCAGATTATACAGATTGCCCGCATAGGTCATCTTGTCAAAGGTGACGACATGCACATCGGGATAGTCTTTCAGCTGATTTCGTACGAAGGCCGAGCCAATAAATCCGGCGCCGCCGGTAACAACGATACGTTTCATGCAAGCACTCCAGGTTCCATCAGGGCGAAAAAAAGGCCCGTCAATCAGTGGAAAATTCTAACATAGCATCGGAATCAAAACAACCAACGGGTGCGCATCGTGTTGATCATGGGGCGGTTAAGCGCGTAGGATCGCTGGACTTTCAAAAATCTGCTCATCCGAGGCCCAATGACCGACGCATCTCCATCATCCAATGACCGACCTTCTCTGTATGTGTTGTTTTTGTATGGCCTGTTTCTCATTGTCCTGTTGGCGACACCGCTTACGGTTTCGGGATGGGTGGACGACATGGCGGACAAGTGGTTTTTGATCCGAACGGCGGGTCCGCTCTTGCTGGTGCTCCTTCTGTTTTATCTGTCGGGAAAAGAAATTCGCCGGGCCCCACTCCCGCTTTTACCTGTGCTCGTGATAGCGCTGACAGTCACGCAGGCTCTCTCCCTTACGGACACGACGAATATCGGGATTTCAATGACAGTGATCACGCGCCAGTTGGGTCTGCTCGCCTTCTTTTTTCTTGCCCGTTATTTTTCATCGAATGCGTCATTGCGATCCGGGATTCTGTACACCTTTGTGATTCTGGGAACGGCAACCTCCGTTTATGGTATTGCCCAGCATTTCGGTTACGATTTCATCGACTGGCAAAAATTCAGTGAGGTCCCGACGCGACGGGGCACGTCGTTTATGGGGCATGCTACCTTTGCCGGTTCTGTGCTCATCATCATCATGCCGCTTACGGTGGTAACGTTTCTAAGCGTTCGCGCTCGGGTGCCAAGAATTCTATGCGCGGTCGCTTTTCTGTTGCTGTTCTACCATCTCTCATTCACGGGCGCGCGTGTGGCTACGCTGGCTCTTTTTCTGGCGGCGGGCGTTGGATTGCTGATCGCATTTTTTGCTCGTCGGAAACTCCGTGATACCGATGATGACATTGCGCCCGGCTCGAATAACGAATATGACGTTGTACTGAAGCTGAAGAAAGAGCATCTTAACCTTGTCGCGATTGCGTTTTTTGTCGTCGGCATCGTTTTCGTGGGCCGTGCCTGGCAGGAGAAAGGCAGTGATGTATTCGGATTGAAGGAGGGCGGAATGGCCCAGCGTATATTTGCCTGGGAGACGGCAAACCGTATGTTCGTCGCGCATCCTGTGAACGGTGTCGGTGTCGGGAATTATGAGATCGCGAGTCCGCCGTATTGGAACCGAATCGAGGCGATTCGGTATTCGCGTTATTTGCGTGCCCTCTACCAGCCTCACAATGAATACATTGAAACTGCTGCGGAAACGGGTTTTATCGGCGTTGCATGTCTGATTGGAATTCTCGTTGTGGCGTTGACGCAATGCGTATCGGCCATTCCGCGTTCCCCGATTCTTTATTCAGGGTTGCTGGTGGCGCTGATCGCAACCGCACTTGACGCATGTTTTATTTTTCCGTGGCAGGTGCCCGAGTCGGCGTTGCTGTTTTGGATTCTGCTTGGAATAATCGATGGCGCCCAGCCGCAGCAGGAGTCCGCTTCGGTCTGACTTGCTCGCTGCCATTTGCTCATTCACACTTCAAACTCGTATGATATAGGCCGTTTTGTACACCGATATCCGATCATCATCCAATCACAGGAGATTCGATATGTCCGATTCACACCGACTGGGAACGAAGGCTCTTCACGCGGGTCAGGAGCCCGATCCAACCACGGGGTCGCGCGCGGTTCCGATTTATCAGACCACGTCGTATGTTTTTAAAGATCATGAACATGCCGCGAATCTTTTTGGTCTTACTGAATTCGGCAATATTTACTCGCGCATCATGAACCCCACGGTGGATGTCTTTGAAAAACGCGTGGCGGCACTTGAAGGGGGCGCGATGGGCCTTGGTTTCGCTTCCGGCTCCGCAGCGATCACGGCGGCCTGCCTCAATATTTGCAAGAACGGGCAAAATATTATCTCCTCGAAGACGCTCTATGGCGGGACCTACAACCTTTTCGCGCACACCTTCGCGAACATGGGCATTGAAGCGAAATTCGTAGACATGGGCGATGCCGCAAATGTGAAAGCGGCGATTGATGACAACACGCGACTCGTTTTTCTTGAGTCAATCGGAAATCCAGCCAATGACATCGTTGATTTCAAGGCGATCACTGAAATCGCGCATGCGGCGGGAATCCCGGTGATTGTGGACAACACGGTGACGTCACCGTATATGTTCCGCCCAATCGAACATGACGTGGATATCGTGGTGCATTCCGCGACGAAAATTCTTGGCGGACACGGAAACTCCATCGGCGGCATCATCGTGGATAGCGGGAATTTTGACTGGAACAATGGCAAGTTTCCTGAACTGACGGAGCCGAATCCGAGTTATCATGGCATGAAATTCTATGAACACTTCGCTGGATTTGGTAACATCAGCTACATTCTGAAAGCACGGGTCACATTGTTGCGTGATACGGGGGCCTGCTTGTCGCCCTTCAATGCGTTTCTCATTCTACAGGGCATCGAAACCCTGCACCTGCGTGCGCCGCGTCATTGTGAGAATGCTCAGGTGGTTGCGGAATTCCTGGAAGGCCATGACGCGGTGGACTGGGTAAATTATCCCGGACTTCCGAGCCACCCGGATTACGCACGTGGTCAGGAACTCATGCCCAACGGTCAAGGTGCGATTCTCTCGTTCGGCATCAAAGGCGGGAAAGATGCGGGAATCAAGTTTATTGAATCCTGCGAATTGGCCTCGCATTTGGCCAACGTGCTGGATGCAAAGACTCTCGTAATCCATCCGGCGACGACGACGCACCAGCAGCTGAGTGCAGAAGAACAGGCTGAAGCGGGCGTGAAGCCAGAGCTGGTGCGGGTTTCAGTAGGCATAGAGGACATACAGGATATAATCGAAGATTTTTCTCAGGCCTTGAGCGCGTCGCAAGGCTAAACCCCTAGTCAGCTGGAGTATTTATGACCGATCCGCAATCCATTGGCATTGTCGAGCAGAAGGAATATACCTTCGCCGAAGCCCCGAACGCGTTGCAGTTGGACTGCGGGGCGGCGTTGGGGCCGATTACGATTGCCTATGAGACCTATGGTGAGCTGAATGCTGATCGCAGCAATGCGATTTTGATCACCCATGCACTTTCGGGCGACGCGCACGCAGCGGGTCGGCATTCCGAAGAGGATAAGAAATCGGGCTGGTGGGATGACATGATTGGCCCTGGAAAGGCATTTGATACGAACCAGTTTTGCGTCATCAGTTCGAATGTCCTTGGTGGCTGCCAAGGGTCGACTGGACCCTCGTCGACTAATCCTGAAACCGGCAACACCTTTGGTCTTGATTTTCCTATCATTACGGTGGCGGACATGGTGCGTGCTCAGTGGGAACTGATTCGACATCTCAAAATCGAAAAACTGGTATGCATCGCCGGCGGCTCCATGGGGGGCATGCAGGTGTTGGAGTGGATTACCTTGTATCCTGACCTCATGCGTTCTGCGATGGTCATCGCCTCGACCCATCGGAGCGGCGCACAGCAGATCGCTTTCGATGCGGTCGGCCGAAACGCGATTCAGGCGGATCCCCGATTCAAAGGTGGGCAATATACCGATGACGATGTGCCGGCAAACGGCCTTGCCATCGCGCGTATGCTCGCGCACATCACGTATCTTTCCGAAGAAGGCATGCACGGGAAATTTGGCCGTGACCTTCAGGGTGCCGATAAATTTCAGTATGAATT